>JAOTSC010000010.1 GCA_030247525.1 bacterium
GCACTAACGATTTGCATCGTCTGGGGATCGAGCGGAATTTGACCGCTAAGATAGAGCATATCGCCCGCCCGCACTGCCTGTGAATATGGACCAACGGCGGCAGGGGCATTCGGTGTTGCAATCGCTTCAATACTCATATTGGTATCCTTTATTTTCGCTCGAGCAAGCCCGGCTAAGAAGTTCTTGACAAGATGGATATTTTTTTTCCCCGATGCAACCAAACAAGCAGATAAAATGTAGTTAATTGCTGCATCGCGTACATATAATCACAAGCAGATTCAATGAATATTCTTGCGAAAGAAATGTGAAATGTTAAACGGAGGTTTATCGAACGGTTATGCAAAGAGTGTGAGCAATCCGCGGGTGTTACCATCAGTAAACAACATTTGGTGCGATTCGTATGCCAAAACCGCCGGTTTTGCCGGCAGCAGCGAATCGGAATCGAGCGAGGAGCGACGGATTAGGCCAGCAACGGCTTTCGCGTTAGCACTATCGTGGCTCGTGGTATCATTGTCAGGGAACAGTGGAGCAATACTGTCCGGTTGGTTTTTCGTGTCGGTTTTTGGGAGTACCGATTGTTGGGAAATCGATTCGCTCGATGGAGATAATTTATCATCGTGATCGACAATACTGCGAATCACCGAAGAAGGTTCGGTAACGCTCGATGAGATGGAATTCGGCGATTCCCTCTTCCCGGATGGCTGGGTACCGGAACTTTCCGGTTTCTTCGGAGCGAGCGGTTTCACCTTGGTTGGATCGGCGGTATTCGATTCCGGGGATTGCTCAAGCGCTTTCGCCGACTCGTCGGTTGACTTATTCGCCGGTTGCGAGATTGTCTTTTGCGAGATTTCCGCGCGCGCTTCGGCGGCATTTCCCATCGCTTCCGACGCGACTGCGCGATCTTGCGAAGAGGGGTTCGCCGGAGCGAGAGCCGCCCGAATCACTTGATTCGCAATCCGTAATCTCTCTTCCGGGGTGTTGCCACCTCCTGTGGAAATCTGGACGTCGCCGCCGACCGCGTAGGCTTTTCCGTCCGGTCCCTTTTCGTACTCAAAGTTCGCGCCGCCGCTTGCCAAGTTGCCTGCCGCCGCAAGATGCGCTTGCTCATGCGCTTTCACTTCGGCGTCCCGCATCTGCAGCTTCGTAATTTTCTGTTGATCGCTATCGGTGAGCGGTTTGCCGTCGGGACGTTTCGCAGTAGTACCCGCTTCGTCTTTCGCACTGTCCTTGGATTTTTTACCGTTCGTATCCTGCTGTTTGCTTTGCTCACCTTCGACATTTTCGGTTGGTTTGATGAGAGATTGGTTGTAACTCGGGTGATTTACATTCTCGGTACTGGATTGTTGCCGGGTGCTCTTGGCTTCCCGGGCGGCGTTATCCAGTGCCGGTTGTACCGCAAGTGGGGACTGCGCACGTTCTTCGGTAGCGGAGGCGGCCTCCGTAGGTTCCTGTTGCGATAGCGCAAGACCTTCCGGCGATAGCTCGACTTGATCGACGATTACCGGAAATGCACGATTTTCCGGGAGCGGATTGACAAACGCGACGTTGCTCCGGGGACTTTCATACCCGGAAACCGGCGCGATTGCCGGCAAGGGACTGATTTCGGTGATATCGAACAAAACGGTATACTCCACCCTATCGACTATTGTATCGGCAGACTTTTTGAAAACTTTAGCGATTTATTTTAGGAGCTCTCCAATTTGCCTTCAAAACCGGTATCACTGGTATATGAGTAACTACTCACTTGGATTGCGTATCTTCGGTGATTGGAAACGCCATGTTACTCCTCATCGACAATTACGACTCATTCACGTATAACCTCGTCCAGTACTTCGCAGTATTGGGTACGATTCCCCATGTCATCCGGAACGACGAACTTACGTTATCGGAAATCATCGAACTTACCCCTACTCAAATCGTGATTTCCCCCGGTCCCGGCACCCCTGACGATGCTGGAGTCTCCCTTGCCGTTCTATCATGTTTCGCTCCAAGGCGTATTCCGATACTGGGGGTTTGCTTAGGTCATCAATGTATCGGGCAGGGGTTTGGCGGCAAGGTTATCCGCACCGAACCGGTACACGGGAAAACATCGCCAATTCATCATGACAATAGTGGCCTGTTTCGCGGCATCCCATCGCCGTTTCTGGCAACCCGATACCATTCGCTGGCAGTGGAAGAAGCGTCGCTGCCACCCGAGTTAATAGTGTCTGCCCGCTCGCAAGAGGGCGTTGTGATGGGGTTGCGGCATCGGGAATTACCGATCGAAGGGGTACAATTTCATCCCGAGGCAATCCTAACTGAGTCGGGCTATGCTATCCTCGCAAACTTTCTGGTGATGGGAACGCCTCAATGAAACCACTCAGCGCAACAACCTTGCGGCAATTTGTCGGCGAACCGGGCACCCTCTTGCTACGGCAAGTTAGCGACACGAGCGAATCCGGTTGGCTGCTGTTCCATCACCCGCAGCAAATCCTGCAAACGGAACGGATCGACGAAGTTGTCCCATACTTACAAAGCATCGACGAAATACTATCGCACGGACAAAATGCAGTTGCCGGGATCGTAGCGTATGAAACGGCGCCCGCCTTTGATAATGCACTGCAGGTACAAGATCGGAAACCGGGAATGCCGTTGCTCTGGTATGGCGTGTATGACGAGCCGCTTCCGGTATCCGATGTGATGATCCACACGGCGACGCAATCGGATTGCGAAACCGGGTCGTGGACTGCCGAATTATCCGAGCAGGCGTACCGTGAAAAAATTGTCACAGCACGGGAGAACATTGCAGCGGGTGAATCCTACCAAATCAATTTGACCTTCCGGATGCAGACCCCCTTTTCCGGCGATCCATTCGCATTATTTCAGAAATTGTATCGGGCACAGCCCGGCGCATACTCCGCGTTTGTTAATCTTGGCGAGTATGCGGTACTGTCGGTGTCGCCGGAACTTTTCTTCGAAAAGACTGCAAGCAAGATTCGCTGTAAACCGATGAAGGGGACAATACTCCGCGGCAGATACCCGGAAGAGGATCGCGCATTCCGCACGCAGCTCTCGGCATCGGAGAAAGACCGCGCCGAGAATGTGATGATTGTCGATATGGTACGCAACGATTTAGGACGGATTGCGAAAACGGGAACGGTACAAGTACCGGCGCTCTTCGAGATTGAGCCGCTCCCCCATGTTTGGCAGATGACGTCGACCGTTACAGCAGAGACGAATGAACCACTCTCGACAGTTTTCCGGGCGTTGTTTCCTTGCGCCTCGATCACCGGCGCTCCAAAAATCCGTACGACGCAGCTAATTACCGCACTGGAGCAATCGCCTCGCGGCGTCTACACCGGCGCAATTGGATTTGCTTTGACGGATCAGTTCGTTCAGTTCAATGTTGCGATTCGCACCGTTACTATAGACAAGCGTGCAAACATAGCGGAATTCGGCGTTGGCGGCGGGATCGTCTGGGATTCGACCCCGGAGGGGGAATATCAAGAATGTCTCGACAAAGCGAATTTTCTGTTCGATGAGACGCCCCAATTCTCGCTATTAGAAACGCTGCGGTGGTCTCCCCGTTACGGATATTTTCTTTGGGAACGTCATCTTGAACGGATGCGGCAGTCTGCCCGTTATTTTGGATTTCCATTTCCCGAGCAGCAATTTCGTGCCCAGTTACAAGAAGCAGCCACTCAGTTTCCTCCGACTTCCCATCTCGTGCGAATACAACTCCATGAAACCGGAGTGATGCAGCATGAAGCAACCGCATTACATCCGAAGAACATCCGGGAAACATGGCGGGTGAAGCTCGCGCTGGAGCCAATCGACGAACGGGATAAATTCTACTTCCATAAGACCACGAATCGGCAACCCTATCGGAAGTTTGTATCGCAATTTCCCGACTGTGACGATGTCCTGCTCTGGAATTCGCGAGAAGAGCTGACCGAAGCGACAAAAGCGAATCTGGTGATAAGAAGCAACGGAAAGTATTATACGCCGCCTATTGCCTGCGGTTTATTGGCCGGTACTTATCGCAAAGAATTGTTGTCTCGGGGAATTTTGGCAGAGAAAATTATCACGCGTGACGACCTGCGTACCGCCGACCGGATTTACCTCATCAACTCGGTACGCGGATGGATTCGGGTCGTTTTGTTATAGTATTTTGTTCACCTCTCTACGATTCCAATTTCTTCATAATCAATTCAGCGGCAATTTTATCGCCATCGGTGTCGGGATCGGGTTCCGCCGCTAACGTTCGTTTCCCTAATAGTGCTTCAAAGGCGGGTTTCCATTCTCCAGTTGTGAGCATTTCCTTCGTTAATTCTTCTGCGCGGATATGCCGCTTCATGCCATTGACCAGTAGCGGATACTCCCGGAAATGTTTGCGGGAAGCATACAGCATCGGAACGCCTGCCGCAATGCACTCGGAGACGATCCCATACCCCGGTTTGGTGACGACGACCGACGCTGCGCGAATCAAATCGGGGAACGTTACGTGACGGGAAGCCAGTACCGAATTCTCCACCACTTTTCCTTTTCCTACGATGCGATTGACCGGCGCCATCACAAAGAAGTCGATATTCTTGCTCCACTCGCCATCGGGCAACCGCACATCCATTCCCAATCCACCAAAACTCACAACCGCAATCGGTTTTATCGGATCGAGCTTTAATCGCTTCCGGGTTTCCTGTGGTTCGAGCAGACCTTTCCGGCAAATCCACGGAATATCGTCGCGCTCGGGAAAAGCCGATAAATCGCCGGCATACGGCAACTCGAGTAGTAAGTCGGTCATCTGGTATTGAGTGCGAATCTCTTCGACAACCCACGAATACTCAGGGTACATTTCGGCGTATTCGCCATAAATCCAATCCCACGAAAAATTCCCAATTCCCACCACGGGAACCCCGAGCCATGCGCCAAATTCACTGGCGACTGGCGGTAAATCGCTGAGCACTAAATCGACCGGGGTATCGACCAACGCTTCCTGTAACGAATTAAAGAGAGCTTCCCGATGGAGAATGAATTGCTCATACTGCTGTAACGTAGCAAGGGGATCGGCTTCGATGGCGTCGCTTTGTACCGTTCCCAAGTCGAGTCGCATCGGCAGCAACCGGAATGGTACCCGGAGTGCATCGCGGAGAAACCACTCGGCGACCGGCGTCACGACCGTGAATTCCAACTGGGGGTCGAGTTGCTTGAGCCGGTTTGCCACTTGCAGTACCCGCACCGCATGACCGAAACCGTGACCGGTGATGGCAATCAGGATATGCCTGCCGCGCAACTTTATCGGCAGCCACCCTTTCGCTTTCGGTTCTGGTATTGCCTCATCTTCCGGCGAGTCGGATTCTTCTCCGATGGGGAGTTCATCGTCTGGCATTTCGTTGGGATCGTCGATCATTGGGTTTCCATCACGCTTTTCCTCAAAATACGGCATTCCATCTCTACAACGCGAATCTCACGTAACTTGCCCGGTGCTGCGCTTTGCATTGAGTATTGGATTTCCGCGTTGTATGTTCCGGTATTATGCCGACACTGAATCAAACACCGCCCGATTTACCGGGTAAAATCGCCGCGAAAATGTTTGAGCAGGTGATTTATCCCAAGCTCGGGAAAAGTCGCCCAGAAGTCATTGTAGGCCCCTGCATCGGCGGCGATTGCAGCATCGTCCAACTCGATTCGGAGCGAGTATTCGTCGCAACCACCGATCCCCTTTTCGTAATGCCAGAATTGGGATGGGAACGGGCGGCGTGGTTCGCTATTCATATCCTCGCCTCGGATTGCGCGACATCCGGTATCGCAGCTCAATATGCCTCGTTGGCTTGGAACTTACCGCTCAATTTTCCCGACTGCGAATTTACTTTGTTATGGGAAGCGATTCATCATACTTGCGATAACTTGGGGATTGCTATCGTAACCGGACATACCGGACGATACGAAGGTTGTACATTTCCTACCGTCGGCGCCGGCACACTCTTCGCAATCGGAGCGCCCAACCAATACGTCTCACCCAAAATGGCGCAAGTCGGCGACATTGTTCTCCTCACAAAGGGGATGGCAATCGAGACGACAGCTTTCTTTGGTACTCTTTGTCATACAGCCGTTGCGAAAGCATGTGGAGAGGTTGTCGCCCAAGACGCGGAGCAATTGTTCTCGTCGTTGTCGGTAGTCGACGACGCGGTAACTGCGGCCACAGTGGGGGTTCGGGAAAACGGGGTCACTTCGATGCACGACGCAACCGAGCGCGGGGTACAAGGGGCGTTGGTCGAGATCGCCGACGCTTCGGGAAACGGCATCGTCATCGATTACGCGAAAATCCCTCTTCCCGAAACGGTACGTGCTGTATGCAACGCCTTCGCTATCGATCCTTTCCCTGCCAGCAGCGAGGGTTCCTTGGTCATTACCTGCCGCTCGCACAAGTACCGGGAAGTATTACAACGGCTATCCGATAATGGAATTCCGGTTGCAGCTATCGGCGAAATTATCCCCCGGATCGAAGGGGTAACCATCAGTCGGAATGGTTTTTCTGAACCGTTGATCATGCCGGAAACCGATCCATTTTGGGATGCTTTTACGAGGGTGCGCGATGTCTGAACCGATTTCCGAACATGGCGAGTTTGGATTAATCGAACGAATCGAAAAAATCCTTGGCGCGTATCCGCGACCCAAGCAACTTCTGACCGATTTAGGCGACGATTGCGCGGTTTGGAAAATCGACGATACCCGGGCATTCTGCGCAACCGTCGATATGCTGGTCGAAGATGTCCATTTCCGTTGCAATCGAAGTTCCGCGTACCAAATCGGTAAACGGGCAATGAGTGTCAACTTGAGCGATCTTGCGGCAATGGGGGCAAAACCGTTATTTGCCTTAGTATCGCTCGGACTGCCGCCCACCGTTGCAACGGCGTGGTTCGACGATTGCATTACCGGGATGCGCGACCGGCTGCATGAATTTCACGGCGCGATTATCGGCGGCAATCTTTCCTCGACACCCGATAAAATCGTTATCGATGTAACACTGGTTGGTGAAACCACAATTGCGAAAACGCTCACCCGTTCCGGTGCAAAAGTCGGCGACCGGATTTTTGTTACCGGCGATATCGGCTCGTCAGCCGCCGGGTTGCAGTTGTTAGAAAACAGTAGGACAGACACTCTTGTCTGTCCACCGATACTACAGAAGCACCTCGACCCAACCCCCCGCATCCACTTCGGGTATATGCTGGCGGAAACCGGGATCGCTTCAGCGTGTATCGACATCAGTGATGGTCTTGCCGCCGATTTGCATCATTTATGCGAGCGCAGTAATTGCGGCGCGCGCATCGACTGTACCCAGATTCCGGTTTCACCCGACTTGCCTGAAGCATTACGTATAATCAATGAGAATCGACAAGAACGTATAATCGAGTGGAATGACGTCGTGTTGTATGGCGGCGAGGATTACGAATTATTGTTTACTGTCAAGCCGGAGGCGTCGTTACTCGATTTAGCGCATATCGCGAGAGCCGCCAAAACCCCGGTAAATGAAATCGGAATTATTCTGCCGTGGGAAGACCGGGTAACGATGTACGATACCAGCGGCAACCACTTGCCGTTACGTGCACACGGGTGGAATCATTACTGGTAACGATGTTTGTTGTGGGTCTCATATCTACTGCTAAAAATAAGGGCGAACACGATGGTCCGCCCTTACCCAAATCATATTTGAAAGAAGGTTAGTACTTTACCGACTCGACACTGCTATTCATCTTGGTAAAGGAATCGAGCTGAGGCAAAATCTCCTGCTTGTTTCCAACCAGCACGATGAATAAATCGTCGGGATGGAGATACTCACCCGCTACCCGGATTACATCGCCTTTTGTAACCTTTGCAATTCGCATCCGGTATTCCGGAATCGTCTTCGGCGGTAATTCGAGCAGATCGAGATCGAGGATTTGTTCTCCGATATCCATCGGCGTCTCGAATTGTAGCGGATAGCTGCCGGTCATATACATCTTCGCTTGCATCATTTCGTCGTCGGTCGGTCCATTCCGGCGAAATTCCTCAATAATCTCGAAGATCGTTTTGAGCATTTCCTCCGTGCGACCGGTCTGGGTGGAAGTACCAATCGAGTACGGGCCGGCAAAGCGTTCTGCCTGGAATCGCCCGCCAATTCCGTAGGTCAATCCCTTTTCGGTACGAATGGTTTTCATCATTCGACTGTCGAAATCGCCATTCGAGAGAATCTGCGCCATCACCATCAACGGATAATAATCAGGATGATTGCGGGGAATCCCATGATGACCCAACCGTACTACGGTTTGTACCGCATCCGGTTTGTCGACGATACGGAAATTGCGTCCTTTTACAACTGGAGCTGCGGCAGGTATCGCTGCGGGTACTTCACCCTTCTTCCAGTCGCCAAAGAGTTGATTGAGCTTCCGCAACATCGTCTGACGGTCGAAATCGCCCACAATAGCAATCACACTGTTATTCGGAATCGCTACTTTCGCCCATTGCGCTAACACCAACTCACGGGTAAACGAAGCGACGCTGGCGCTGTCCCCTTCCACCGGCTGAGCCAATGGATGATTCCCGTACAGTACTTTCTTGAAAACTTCGCGTCCGATATCGTCCGGTTCGTCACGCTTAGCGATAATACCGGAGATAAGCTGCATTTTCGAGCGTTGAATTTCCTGTTCCGGGAAGGTTGGATTTCTTACTGTCGCTGCCAGTAAATCCAACAATAAGTCGGAGTGCTTCGACAAGCCCCACGCCCCGGCGTAAATGTCGGTATAACCAGCGCCCGCGCCGACATACCCACCGACACTATCGACCAACTGGGAAATTTTAGGAGCGGACAAATCGACGCCCTTGTACTTCACCCCTTTACGCAATAACCCGGCGGTAAAGTCGGTGATGCCCGCTTGTCCTTGCGGATCGTTGAGCGAACCGGCCTTGATGATGACCCGCATCGATACAATCGGCAGTTTCGGTTGCTCTACCAAGTAAATCTTCAAACCGTTCGATAGGGTCGTCGTCGTATAGGGCGGCAACGTTACCGGATCGGTTTTTATCGTATCGGTTTGCTGATACGCTGGTACAAAATCGACCGCAAATGCCGCCAACGCAGTCATCGATAACAATACACCAGTTAAAATTCGCGTTATCATCGAGTCCCTCCCTCTACGTCATTCATCGCAGTCTCATCCTTCGTCGGCACTACGACCAATACAGTACGCTGGTCGGGATCGAGATATTTTTTTGCCACCCGCTTGACATCTTCGGCGGTTACGGCACGAAGCGCTGCCGCCCGTTCGCCCAGTTTCCGGTAGTCGCCATAGCCGTTTTCATAGGAACCGAGCCGCATAGCACGTGACATTGACGATGCAAGACCGCCAATTTGGCCAGCTTCCAATTGGTTCTTTGCTTTCATCAGTTCGGATTCGGTAACCGGCTCGGTACGCAATCGTTCGACTTCTTCCCAAAGAATTTTCTCGGCGTCATCCATATTGGAGCCTTGTTTCATGCCCATCCAAAAACCGAATTGACCCGGTCCGATCCGATTATCTGCCGCTCCACCCGCGAATCGAACCATCTGCTCTTTGTAAACCAAGCGCTGATACAACCGGCTCGACTGTCCACTGGAAAGAATCCGGGACAACACTTCCAATGCCGGGATATCGGGATCGGTTTGCGGCGGAATATGATATGCAGCAAACAACATCGGCAATTCCGCCGGACGTTTGAACTGAATACGGCGTTCCCCTTTTTGCGGGACTTCCACCATTTTCGGAGCAGGGGGTGTCGGTTGAGCGGGAATTTTACCCCAATACTTTTCCGCTAACTTCATCGCCTGTTCCAGTTTGAAATCCCCGACGATGATACCTACGACATTATTGGGAGCATAGTGTAAGCGATAATACTCCTGTACATCTTCCAACGAATAACCAAGAATGTCGTGCATCCAACCGATTACCGGCCAGGAATAAGTCGTAGATTGGTAAAAGTTTATTTCCAATTGTTCGTTGGCAGCACCGAATAAATCATTGTCAGTACGTTGCCGGCGCTCTTCCGAAACGACTTTCTTCTCTTCGACCAATACAGCGGAATCAAGTTTCAAATTGGCAAACCGTTCGGCTTCCAAATGAATAACCAATTCAAGCTGATCGCTCGGCATCACTTCGTAATACACTGTTCCGTCGTTAGTGGTAAAGGCGTTGCACTCACCGCCATGACGACTAACGAGTTTGGCATGTTCTTCCGGCCCATATTTCGCCGAGCCCCGGAACATCATGTGTTCAAACAAATGGGAAATACCGGTGATGCCGGGACGCTCGTTCCGGCTACCGGTCTTTACCCAGAAAAGGGAGGTTACTACCGGGGCACTGTGGTCTTCTAAAAAAAGCCACCTCATGCCGTTACTTAACTGGTGTGTTACAACTTGGTCGAGCATTTGCTGTAGCGGGTCGCTCGGTGTTTTCGGCGCAGCAAATGCCACACTGTAAACAAGCGACAAGAACAGCACAAACCCGACGGTGTATCGTCGAATCATTCGCTTCTCCGTCCGAATATTGAGTTTAATGTTGTAGATAATACGAACCGAAGCGGCTCGCGGAAAATTTCACTCACAGAGTTAGTGGGGGTTATCGTCGCTTTTGTTGCAGTGAACCATTTTCCTCAGCAGGGTTTATCAAGGAAAGCTCACGAAGAATCGCGAGCGCTAATCCCTTCGCAATTTGTCCAGTCGCCTCTTTCCCGGTAATATTTAGCGCAAACGGGTACATCGCGCCACTTCGCTCAACATAACCGACAAACCAACCCAACTCCGTTTCCAGTTTATTAGTAGTCGCTCGAATCGTATCCGGTCGGTCTGGCCGATTTTTGATGCCAGTTCCCGTTTTTCCTCGGAGGACATATTCCGCCGTTGAATCGAGTACAGAGATTTGCCGTACGAGATCCATCGTCTTACGAGTAAATGGCAACTCATCACGTGACCAACGACGCAAAAAATCCACCTGCTCAAACGCGCTGACTTTGAGTGTCCCGCTCAACCAAAAGCGATCGATTCCGCCACTCATATCGCAATTGCCATAACGGAGTGTATCCAGCCAATACTGCATCCGCTTGGCACCGACCCGGCGCGCGAGTTCCTGATAATACCAAACAACCGAGTAGCGAATCGCCGAACGGAGAGTGTGGTCGTGATTCCATGAATCATAAGTACGCTGTTCGCCGTCCCAACGGAGAGTGTCATCAACCCCTTTCATTGCTCCGGTCTCTATACCAATCATTGAATTCGGCAGTTTGAAGGTGGAACAGGGTGACAACCGTTCAGAACAACGGGTTGCATTGTAAATGATCGTATCGCCATCCGGTAACAATAGAACAAATGCGCCGTCCCACTTGCCAAATATCTGCTCAAAATTCACCATTGGCTCGGTCGAGGTTTCCGCAGCAAAGCTGATTCGATAACTGGATAGAACTACTACAAGAACAATTCCAATGATAAATAATGCAGTAATCTGTTTCATGACTTTTTCCTCTGCAACTCCTTCAAAATAGTATCATTCACCGACACCTAAAACAAACAGGACACTCGATGAGTGTCCTGTCGAAAGAGAGAATAATAGAAAAACACTATCGCGTGTTCTGCCACTGGAAAGTGGGTGGTGTTCGTCCCGCTCTGCGGATGATGTAATACCCTTTCCCTGGCTCAAAGTTAGTAAAATCGGATGTTACCCATTGATTCTGAGAATTGAGCCAAACCACTAAGAACTTCGAGATATCGACTGTAGTGATTTTATCGGACATCCCGGCAAAGTAGCCGCCCCGCAGTCCCGACTCCATTACATTGGAATTGGCAATCGGATTTGGTGAATACCATACTGATCCGACCATATTGTAACCGACCCCAATCGTGCCCATATCCCAGGAAGTCGCCGTTACCGTGTCTCCCTCAACTGTGACTTGATAGCTGGTCAAGGGTGAATCCCAACGCAAAACGATGTAATACCCTTTACCCCGCGAAAGACGAAACCCATTACTCCATCGCCATCCAGTAGTATATCGACTCGTTAATTGGAAAGCACCGATAGCATTATTGAACCATAGTACTGACGTACCTACCGGGAGTTGCGTTCCAATCACATTCGCGATGGAATCGTTCGCCGGTAGAACCGGAAAACTAACCAGATTATAACCAGAAGAATTTGGTAATCGAGAGACAATAAAAGTGAACTCAACCGCAGTTGCGGCTTGTAACAAGAGAAGTATCGCAATAATACAAAAGAATCGGTTTCGCATGGTTGCTCCCATTCGATTTTTTCGATAGGATATTGTGAGTATCGATTATTTTCAATCTACCGTGTAAGATATTTTCACGCAACTCTTTTTACGTTCCCATACAAAAAAACGGGGCTGTTGCCAGCCCCGTTCTCTTACTGATGGAAGGTGTGAAGAATTACTTCGACAACACCATCTTCGACATGCCATGGAAGCCATTCACGTCATAGCGGAGGAAATAGATGCCAGACGGTAGGTTGCCAGCATTCCAAGTCACCGAGTGGTTGCCAGCAAGCTTATGTTCGCTTACTAACGTAGCAACGCTTTGACCCATGATGTTAGTAACGGTAAGAGTTACCACACCAGCGTCTTTCACGGTGTAATTGATGCGGGTTTCCGGGTTGAACGGCTGCGGGTAGTGCGACAATGCGTATTCTGCAATCACCGGAGCAGACGGGGTCGCCGAGACGACTAAGCTGTTCGATAGCGGAATACCATCGATGTTCACGTCGATTACGCGATATTCGTAAGTGGTACCATTGACGACATTCATGTCTTCAAAGCTGTAGCGGACGCGGCTGCTGCTGTTGCCACCCGGTGCACGGCTGTTCACGCGGCTGACAATGCTCCACTCGCCACCAGCTACACGACGCTCGACCTGGAAGTATGCGTTGTTGATTTCACTCTCAACGCTCCATGCCAACGTTACTTGACCATTGCCACCGTTTGCCGACATGGCAAGACCGGTAACCGGCAATAACGGATAGTCGCCGATTGACCAGATGGAGAAACCGGTGACACCAGCGATAAATGCACGATAGACCGTGGGCGGTCCAGCGGAAACGATCGAAATCGTCGGCCAGTAGAGACCAAGATATTCACCGGTAACGGCATCGAAACGCGCTACGATAATGTTCGTAGAGGTCATCGGGTCGTAACCTAACGGAAGATCGTCACTCGTGAAGAAGAACTCGACGTCGCAAGTAAAGCCCGCGCCGCCAGTTTCGGAAATATTCCACCAACGTTGTACAGTTGTGGCCGCTGGGAAAATCGATGCTGCATATTCCGGATCGAATTCCGACGGAATGGTCTCTTCATAGTTGACATCAACCGAACCGGGGTTCGTCGCGCCACCACCAAAGAAAATACCTAACGGAGCAAAACCACCGGTATTCGGGTCGGTGGGGATTGCCGGAGTCCACGGATTTGCCGGGGGATTCGGGTTCGTTACATTCGCGCCAGGATTGCCTTCACCGTAAACCGGAGCAGCAACGCCGGTACCTTCTAACACGAAGGTAAACGGGGTGCCAGCAGCGTCATGGGTAAACGAGAACGTACCGTTACGGGTACCAACATCGGTCGGGGTGAAGCTGATGTTGAACGTGGTGTTCGCACCAGCCGCTAACGAGCCAGCAACCAACGTGGTCGCAAAGTCGCCGGTAACATTGCCAACGCCGTAGTTCAACATTGCATTACCAGTGTTGGTAAGGGTATAGGTCATGCCACTGCTGGCAGGAATCTGCACATTACCGAACAACTGTAAGCTACCAGATGCTTGAACGTTGGTGTCATAAGTAACTTCAACTGCCGGTGCCGGAGCCGGACCGGTGCTGGTCCAACCTGGATTCATCGTGACATTCCAGAATTCGGAATCAGACGACGGGCAGGTGTATGGACCATAAGTGCCATAATATGAACCGGCAGGTACCGGGACTGCGCCAGCAATTGTCGAATGGAACCAAACGCGGAAATAGAATACGATGCCGACATAAATCGACGACGAATTCACGCGCTCGTTGGCAACACTAAAACCAGACACTAACGTACTGAATGTACCGTCCATTTCGGAACCAAAGCCCACCGGGAAGGTGAATGCTAAGGTATCGTCACCAGCGACTGAACCATCAGCACCGGGTGCATCCGCAACGCCATTTGCGCCAGCTTTAATCACTTGAATCATGTTACCTACGGGAACCGCATTCACATTGTCTGGTCCCAAGGCAATAATCGGATCGAATGTCGTCGCATCGAACGTATTGAACTGCAAGCCAATCGGTACAGCATACGCACCGATGACCAGCATCAACAGTAATGCAACACTACTTGTAAATCGTTTCATTTTTCCTCCGGTATATACCGAAATGATTCTATTCTAACTACTAAGTGATATGATGCGGCACCGTTGCCGCATCTTGTCCAAAAAACTATTTGGCTGTCGTTGCCTTCTTGCTCTTAATAACCGGTGCAACATCATTGCTGGTTGGAACAATCGAAACCGGAGCAGTAACCGACGGGTTCGAACCAATCGATGTCGTCATATTGTCAGCAGCACTTGCCGGTACCGGATAATCCGGCCATGCAAACGTTGCAGGGGTACGGCCGGCGCGGCGGATTACATAAAAGCCTTTGCCCGGGTCGAAGCTTGAAAATGCGCCAGAAGTCTGCCACACGTTGGAGTTGTTCATCCAAACGGTCAAGAAGGCGGAACCGGTAAAGCTGCGGATTTGATCCGAGTTACCAGAGAATGTACCGCCACGGAACCGTTGTAGATCAGCTGTCCAGAGGTTCGACGCAGTCAATGCCTGCGGCGCCGCCCAGACTGATCCAATCATGTTGTAGCCGACACCCATCGTTCCCATATCATAGGAAGGACCGGTTTGGACATTGCCGGCAACGACAACATTATAGGATGCGTTAGCTGCACCTGCGCGAAGTACAATGTAGTAACCTTTTTTCGGATCTAATGTTGCAATACCACCAGCGGTATTCCAAGTCGAACCGGAAAGGGTTTTCCATGCAGTTGAGAATGTACCAGTCGCATTATTAAACCACATTATTTGTGTCGCTGCACCAGCAAATGCACCGCCGGGTACCTGATTCGACAGCGTATTAGCCAACGAAGCATCCGTTGGAATTGTCGGGAAACTAACCAGATTATATCCGGCAATTCCAGGTGTGTGGGATACCACCGTTGTGAAGAAACCGACGGGATTGGAGGGTCCAGACTCCAATGCGAATGCAAAACTTGCAAGCAGTGTGACTGCTAATACTGCAAGCACCTTCCCTTTCATATTGCCTCCTGTGGGTAATAAACAGTAAATGCCCTGTTGCCGCATTCGGAAACTGTACAATTGTACAACATCCGAATTAGCAACGCAAGCCAGAATCCAAAACAACAAAAAAAAACATCAACAAAACCCGAATCCAACGAAAAGATTGTTTAGAACTCAGGTCAACCGATTTGCCCCGAGAGCGTTGAAATTCGGGCAAAATGTCGTAACAATCACAATGGCAACCGAGAGCGTTTTCTTAACAAGAAAACTCTACCTCCCCTACTCTGAAATCCGCTCCCGGAGCCACTGCATTCTCTCAAAGATCAAAAACGGTGGAGAAACCACTCCAACAATTTGATAACAATACTACTTCTTGGAAGTAACCGAGCGTGTTACCCGCCATTGCGAATTCGCATCAACTGCGGTTATTCCAACAGTGCGCGGGGTTCCCGTTGCATCCGATGGTTCCAACGCGGTCACCTTAAAGTAAACCGGAGCACCACCGAACAAACCGGTAAAGGTCGTCGTGGTCGAGAATGTTGAAAGTAAATTCGACCAAGTTCCGCCATACGGGTCGGAGCTTGACCACAACATGTAATAGGAGCCGGTTCCAACCGCTGTCCAGTTCAAAACCAACTCTGTTCCGGAAACGGTCGCTGACAGCGTCGGAGCAGTCATTCCACCCGGATAGACATACTTGACAACACTGTTCGCACCTACTGCCGCGGATGTCATGTTGTTAATTGAATACGCCAAAGTCGACGTACCATTCCAACCCTCGATACCAAACGTGGCGGAAGCGCCATAATCGAACTCGGTGTCACCAAATGTTGCATCTGCATAGCTGCATTCAATATGGTTCGACGACTCATAGAGTGCGGCCTGGAAGGTTACATAGTTTCCAAGTTGCACATCGAATTGATCCATGTTGATCCAAGAGATCACAAAGACGCGATTCGGTGCGGTACCGGTCATTTCGCCGTACACGCCGCCCCATGCGGTTGTGCCATCGCCATAAATCAAATCGTCGTTGAAAACGCCGATATAAGCATTGGGTACTGCCGTACCTAACGAAGCTGGATTACCTGCCAAGGTTGGCGGTTGTGCCGTTTGGAAGGTGATAAAGCCGTTCGAGCTTACCCAGAACGTTGTTGCTGGTTGACCATACCATTGGAAGTCAAAGTCAACGGGTAACGTAACCTGCCACGAATCGTCGTCTTGATTACCAGTGGTGGAGATTAATGTTGCACCAGCGATATCTTCCCAAACGTAGGTCGGACCACCAACGGCGCGGTCGGTTGTAAACGTGTAGCCCCAGCTATCCGGTCCGCCGCTATTCGCAACGTAACCGATGGAGTTACCACTAAGGTTTATCGTCGAAGGCGAACCTGCCGCATCATGGGTAAAGACAACCGTACCAACATTCGCGCCGGTTCCGGTTGGTGTCCAGGTGATGGGATAGTTCACGGTCGCACCGGCACCAACGGTAAAGCCGCCAGTTGCGCCAGTAAACGAACCGGTAAATGCTACACCAGAAATGTTAAGGGTGGCACCACCAAAATTCGAGATGGCAAGATTACCTGCCGTTGCATTTCCGATCAATCCATTCCCGAAATCAAACGGGCTGGGCGATGCTAAGAACGAAGGACCGGCAACCGGCACCGACACAATAATGTTGTCGACGTATAGGTTGTTGCCATAATCGTTCTTAGTCGTAAAGCGAAGTTTTACATCGTTCTGACCAATAACACCAGCGGGAAGCGGAACTGTAATATCGCTCCAAGTACCCGGAGTAAAGTTGCTGGTGGTGGCTGCATTATTCTGTAAACCAACGCCGCCATTGCTATACACCAAATCCGGGAACGTCAGACCGTTGTCATAGGAGACGTAAATCATCAGCGTATCGCTGCTGCCGGGGTACGTTGCATAGCTGTAAGAGAAGCGAACTTGACCACCGGTAGCTCCGACGAAATTCAATGGCGGAGTGATCAGATGATCTAACTGCCCTAAAGACGCATAATTGTAGAAGTAGAGATAGGCAGATGTGTTGCCACCGCCGGTGTATGATGCCCAAGTTATTGTTGCAGCATCCGGGTTGGTTACCGACCAGCGAGCCGGCGGGAATACGCCACTCTCAAAGTTTTCGACAACCGGTAAATTCATCGGCGCTTCAGCAATTGTTGTCGCAAGACCGGACGCCCAAATTGTGCCGGACGTTTGCGATGTCGCTGTTAACGAGGAACCGTCCGAGGTTCCATTCACCGCACCGAGTGGAACAGAGACGCGTACGGCGACTTGTTGTGCAACACCAGAAGCCAATGGACCAACCTGGGTTAACACGTTGGTACGAGTGATGTCATAGATTGCGGCCGGCCAAACGCCGCCGCTAACGGTCAAGTTATAGGTATCGCTATTCAAACCGGTGTTGGTAATCGTCATCGTGTGCCAGACATCGGTCCCGACAAATCCATTTGACGTACTGCTGGAAACGCTTACCGCGTAATTCTCCGGCGTTGCAATAACAAGACGAACCGGGTGATCAGGACCGTAATCGGCTGCCCATGCCGCAGAGGTTCCCGAACGCGCTACGCGCATTTGCTGATTCTGACATGCAACCGGTTGGGTGGCGTCGATCGGGAGCTGTAAAGCGCCCGCATCGGTAAATGCAACCCAGAATCCACCACTTGAAATGAACGGATTCGGAATATCGAATTCGTTACGACCGGCATTCAGTGTAACTGCGGCTGGGGAAGAATACACTAATGTACCTGGTGCTCCGGCAGTACCATCATTCCGGTAAAGGAATAAATTCGCCGTTCCACCACCGCCATAGACTACAATTTTATCGCACATTGCCGGATAGGCATTGGGTACATACAAAAATGCCTTGCCGTTTCCAACGGTGAATACTTGATTTCCATCGTATGTACCATCGTCATACCGGAATTCGGTCGCAACTGTATTGTCGTAAACCATTTGTTCGAGGTAAGAGTTGTTGTTCGACAAGAACCCTTCACCCGGTGCACTTACGACACAAGTAATGGTGTATCTGCCTAATGCCGTTAAATTCATCAAATCCGGCGCAGTAACAGTAACGCTACCACCGCGTGCACCAATAACGGTTCCATTATAGACTGATGACCAAACTAATACGTTATTGGAATCACGAGCTTCCCAGTTAACAGCAAAGGTTGTTGTCGCAGTGTTGCCATAATTCGTTACAGTTGATCTTACTGTATCTGGTCCGAATGTGTTCAGTTTGAAGTATCGAGTACTCGCCACCCAAGTCGCTGATGTTGCTAATTCGACAAATGGTCCGGCGTAAGCGCCACCGACCCGAATTCTCCAATCGTACCCAGAGTTATAGGTATATGCGCCATTCCATTGTGTTGCTGGAGTTTGTGTCCAACTACGACGGAAATTGTCGGCATTCGTGTCAAACAAGAACCAAGGACCGGTACCGTTCACCGTGGGGGTTCCCTCGTTCAACGGTCCAATGATAATCCAAAAATCTTGATACGCGCTACGCGTAAAGGGCGTTGTAAAAGTAGTATCCAGCCAGAAAGAGGTTGTGGTTGGCATTTGGATACTATCGGTTTCAGCCAAAACTGTCGCCCAATCGGGAACTGAATCGTTGCCGGCTAATGCGGCGACGGCATAAATTTTTACTCTTCTTGATAATGCCCACGAGTTTGAAATTCTTGCATAAACCGAGCGGACTTCAAAATTGCTTAATGGCGTAAACCGGACTGCCGCCCAGCGTGAGCTGCCACCTGACCAACGGTAGCTGCCAGCGTTTACCAAATCGTCATATAACAACGAATCCGGCTGTGGCATATCAAGTTCATTGCCGGGTAACGTCGGAGAAAGTCCGCCAGTCGGATCCATGACGAGATCCGCTGCCGGGATATTTATCGGGCCCTTTGCTGCAAATGCAAATGCAACAAGCAACAGCAAAGCCGCGATTGTTAACAGTTTATTCATGTTAATACCTCGCTTATGAAACCATGAGAGAGAGAAATGGAATAAGCAGGTCACAGTAGCAAAACTTTGAACCAATCTCAACGAATCCGCTTTACTCCGGCGGCTTTCACCGCCGGAGCTTACGGAATTACTTCAATTTGAACGATTTATGGATGGCTATGGTTGATAGCCGTCACTTATGGTTATTTCGTCGTCGGAGTTAACGTCCGGATCACACTTTCACTCCCGCCTGTCGGAGTGGAAGAGGTCGCGATTCCGTTGTATGCCGTGACGCGATAGTAGTATTGACCGTTTACGCCAGTGTCGGTATAGGTAAACGTCGCATTGTCGGTCGAACCAATTAAGGTGCCCGAAGTCGGCGGCGTAAAGTAACCGGTAGCGAAACGATAGACGTGATAACCGGTAACCGTTCCTGTCGAACCCGTCCAATTCAATACAGCATTACCACCCGAGTAGGTAATGGTTAAAGCGGTTGGATCGCCTGGAGTCGGCGGCAAATATGTAATCACTGCATTATTCGTCGGGTTGGATTCCCCTTCGGTATATACAGAGGTTACATAGTAAGTATACGTGCCGTAGTCGGGTAATACATCGGCATAGGATGTATCAGTTGTCGTCGCAAGTAACGTGCTGTTACGATAGATGCGATAGTTGATGAATGCATCAATCGCTTCACTCGCATAGCCGATCGGACGATTATACGGATTGTTGACTGCCGGTAAATTGCAGAACGGTGTTTCAGCCATTGAAACATAACCGGGCTTCGTGCTCACAAAGCGGTCGATTGCCGGGGTCGCCGGATTTTGACCTTGTGTCAGTGTGAAACCAGCCGTTTGAATACGGAAGTAATCCCACCATACGGCACTACCAGCAATAGTACCGGAGCTTCCCATTCCAACCAACCCGGATGGGAAGGACGCATCGGTCAAGGTGTACGCCAAAGTACCGTTAATGTACATGGCATATTGGTTGCCAACTGCATTCACTTTAACCACGTTCGGGGTTGTTGCAACAGTATTGACAAGTGGTGTAACTACCCAGCCAGTGACTGACGCGATTGTACCGCCAGTGACAACCCACACATTGTAATAACCGTTGGTGGTGATGCCGAATACATAACCACTATACGGAGTGCCCGTACCGTCGAGCAAACCACCATTACCGTGGACGAGTAAACCGATAATATAGCTATTGTCGACGTCGTCGGGACGCAACAACGAGGTCTCAACCGAGACGTCGGTATACGTGTTGGCATAGTAACCTTGGAAGTCCCAGTTACCAACAGTCTGAGTATTAACAGCCTTCAGGTAACCACCATCAATCATGTAAGTCGAACCAGCGTTGTAGAAAGTAAATCCTGGTGCAGTCGGACCAGAGAAGTTTTCCACGTAAGCTTGTTCGCCACCGGTTGATGGATTCCAGTTTAACGTTACGTTGGCGCCATCGTTAACGGCTGCTAAACTCGTCGGCGGGGTCGCTGTTGTAAAGCTCCACACCGGACCGGGGGTTGCGCCATTCACGTTATGCGCGTTGATGTACCAGTAATATGTGGATGATTGGGTTAATGGACCCGCCGCAAATGTAGTGCCGGCTTGACCCATCGAAACTGCCGTAGTCGGCGGATTCGTGGTTCCCAAGTACACATCGTAGGTGGTTGCATTGGCAGCGCTCCAACCCAATATCGGGTTCGGACCGATTGCAACCGCGCCATTCGTCGGGGTCGGACCATACGGTGCGCCTGGAGGCGCTGCCGCGTTGATACCCATTGCAAGCTCAAGCGAGGTAATCTGTCCTGTGTCGCCATTGTAGGCATCGTAAACGCGGAGAATCCAAGTTCCTGACGCTTCCAGGAAGTCGAAACCACTTAACGGTTGTTCTGGAATCCACGTTCCGGTAAACGGCGCGGCACCAGTCGCAATCGACGCGGCTGCTTCATCGTCAAGAATCATGTTCGTCCAGTTGTCTGCACTACCACCACGATTTAAGAACAACGGAACAATCGGCGCTCCACTCGGGTGGATCAAGTTCATGCTGACATCGCTTACCCATGTATGGGTTCCGGAGATTCGGACATCGATATCGGTTACTGCACCAGTACCGGTTACAATAATCGGAATGTCAGTGGTGGTTACGTCGAGAATCGCTGCCGGTAATACGCCAACGGCTGGCGTGTATGTATTGGGATTCGGCGACCAGCTTGTCGTTGATACCGTTGCCGACGGGGAGAATGCAGAAGAAACCGTACCCGCTTTCGCAATGACTTCAAAGGTATAAGAAGTATTGCCAGCAAGACCGTTCACCACTAATGGCGGTGAGTTCCATGCTGCAAGTGGAGCTTCCGCTTGAACAGCGCTAAGCGAACCATTCCCCTGCACCCACAAAGTGCCATTGACACGAATCGAATAGACTGTTCCAGCACCATTCGGATCGGTGGCATTGTTGTTTAAGGTAATTGGAATCGTGCTAAACGTCGGTGCGCCAAGGGTAGGCGCTGCCGGAGTTGCCGGTAACGTCCATGCATTGGTTTCCGCATAGTTCAACGATGTTCCACCAGCGCCTTCCGCAAAAATACGGGTCCAATAATGGGTACCTGCAGTCAGCATAAAGAGGGTTTGGCTACGAACACCAGTTCCCGCGACACCGGGAGCGGTAAATGCATAGGTGTAGTCTGTTCCATTCAGCGAGCCATAGAATGGGAAGCCAGTTTCATTCGTGGAGTTATCCATGAACGAACCGGTAATCGTATTCGTGGTTGCCGAAATAAACGTGGCATCGGTCGGGGCATTCGGTGCCGCGCCGGCGCCCGTGGTAAAGCTCCATACCGGACCAGCATTGGTCGATGCACCCATCAGAGAAACGACTTTCCAATAATACGTGGTACTCGGTGCTAACGTCGGGGTATAATTCAAACCAGCCTGATTGGCAGATACCAACGTCATCGGCGGGTTGTCAGTTCCGAAGTACACATCGTAACCGGTCGCACCTGCGCCAGCCGCCCAGCTCAGTTGCGTATTGGTCGGAACGCCGGTCGCCAAGTTGGCGGGGACCGGAGTTGACGGTGCGCCTAAGCTGAAGTAAAGAATCGCGGTGCCGTTGGTCGGCATCATCGGATAGGTTAAGTAATTTGCGCCAAGATTGCTTTGGATACCGGAGAATATGAACGAAGGCGCTCCTGTCTGCGGACCAAATTGCATTAGCACTTCACCGGTTTCGTAAATGATTGCTTGTGCATCCAAGCCATACGTATTTCCTAAATTTCTTAGGTTCGTATAGGTGATCACTAAGCGGTTGGGACCAGTCAGGTTTTCGTATTGCACCGTTGTGCTGGAAACCGACATATCACCATTCCAGAAGTAAAGACCAGCTGGATAGTTCAACAACGGAAGAGCCGCTTGGGTATAACTATATGGATCTTGAGCGCCGAATTGGATACGACCATTCGATCCTGCATACCACTGGGTGTAAGTTGTGCCATACCAGTTGAAGTTGAAACCGAAATTAAATGGACCGGCTGAGCCGTCGTCGGTGCTCGACCAACCAGTTACGGTTGTCGCCGCGCCACTCGGGGTAATCCAACCATAGGTCGGACCACCGGCTGCAAGCTGATTCTTGTAGCGATAGCCACCGCCATCCGGACCACCGGCATTGATGTCGTTGGTCGCCTGGCTGACGGTTGGACCGAATGCCGTTTCTACGCCAGCGCCGTTGCGAGCTTTCGCTTGGAACGTGTAGGTCGCGCCAGAAGTCAATCCAGTAACGGTTACGGTACGTAACGCACCCCAACCTGCCGTTGCACCTAATGTACCATCAGCCTGCACATACGTGTTGGTCGTAGTTTCATACAGTGCATACTGCGCAGCAGCGCCGTTCGCCGGAGCGCCGCTATTATTAATCGTTACACCAATTGAGTTGTGAGACACGGTACCAATCGACGGTGCCGCAGGAACGTTTGCCAACGTCCAGCCATTTGCTTCGGCATAGCCAGTGGAAGTTCCACCAGGACCGGTCGCAAAGACTCGTCCCCAATAGTGGGTTGCGGGTGTTAAGCCGACAAATCCCCAAGGTCGGGTTCCGGTTCCTGCAATCCCTGCCCAGCTGCCGCCAAACGTAAAGTTTGCGCCGTCAGTTGAGGTATAATAGGGGAAGCTGGTTTCATCGGTCGAGTTATCTTGGAAAGTTCCGGTAAGTTCTTGCATCAACGCATTGGTGAATACGCCATTTGATGGCGCATTCGGTGCTGCACCCGCACCGGAAGTAAAGCTCCACACCGGACCGGCATTGGTTGATGCGGCGTTGCGAGCAACGATGCTCCAGTAGTAAGTAGTACTGGCTGCGATCGAAGCCGGGGTGTAATTCGTTGCCGCTTGGTTCGACGAAACCATGGTCATCGGCGGATTGTCGGTGCCCCAGTATACATCGTAACCAGTTGCGCCAGAAGCGGCAGTCCAGCTCAAAACGGCATTGGTCGGAACATTCGTTGCACCGTTTGCCGGAACTGGGTTTGTCGCCGGACCAAGGGTTGAGATTAATATCGCGCGTCCTGCGACTGCCATCGTATTTGCAGGGGTTCCATTGTATTGAATCTGTAAACCAACTGTACCGGTTGTATTCTCAATACCGATAGTCGAGCTGGCAACCGAAGATCCTAAGGTGTTATACTGGAACAAAATCGATCCTGATGGGTCAAGGATTACCTGGAAAGTATAAGTACCAGTTCCACCAGAATAACTGCTAATCCCCAACCAACTTACGACTAATCTTCCCTCAACCACCTGATACTTTAACATTGCGTTGGAAGAAGTTACCATGTCATCCCAAAATGGTGCAATCACAGAATTGGGGACACTTGTTGCCGGAAGTGTTTGATTCGTCCACGTTTGTGAAGTCTGACTTGCATCAACGTACATGTAACCATTTGTACAGACTTTAAACGTTGTGTAGTTCGTTCCATAATATGGGAATGTGAAGCCGATTGGAATCGCTGCCGATAAAACATCGTCTCCATTAATTCCGACTTCGGTTCCCGTAGCTGAAATGTCGACCCAGTTATATACTGGACCTGTCGGTTCAGCGTTGTTGTCGATCCAACGATATCCGAAGGCATCCGGGCCGCCTTGCGTATCGATCGCCGGTGGATTCACCGGGCTGTTAGCTCGACTCATTTCCTCGATTAATCCGTAGGCCGCGGCTTTCTCTTCTGGTGTGACCGGTTGCCCGTTCATCACCTTCTGAGCGATTGCCTGAAGCCGCGCATTCTTTGCCGAGACTTGCGGGTTTTCAGGTGCCGCCAATGCGCTTACTGCGAACATTGCTATAAGCAATATCGCCGTAACCGCCACTATCCAATTCCGATGATTCATAACGCGCTCCTGTGTGTTGAAGAATGGAATGAAATCAAAAGCACTTACGTAAAAAACGCAAGTGTACTATCTTATTCCCACGTCGTGATGCGTGGTAAAACAAACTAAAATCAGGGTAAAACCTATTTCACCAAGATGTAGCAGACTGTAATATCCTACTGCAGCGAGTGCAAGGAAATTTTCCCAAAAAGAAAAAAAACCGGGGTATGATCTCGTTTCCGACCACATCCCGGTTTTATCTGGTATTGAAAAACGCCTGAGAAACTCAATAACAATGGTTAAAAGGGTAAGTCATCATCGATATTTCCTCCCGTAGCTACTCCCGGAGGTGGAGCACTCGGAGGGGAGGTTCGACCGGTATCTCTCCCCGCGGGACGAGGTCCCGAGGGGCCTTGTTGGGGTTTGGAACCATACACATTTCCATAATTGCTCTCACTGGCAGACTCGCCATCGTCTCGTGGACGACCGCCAAGCATAGTGAAATCATTACAGATAATTTCCGTGCGGCGTTGCTTTACATTTTCTCGATCGACGTACTCACGGGTGTGTATTCGCCCTTCGATGAAAACCTGACTCCCCTTCTTGAGGTACTGGTGAGCGATTTCCGCTTTTTTTGCATACACAACGATGTTGTGCCACTCGGTGCGTTCCTGCCGGTTTTCGTCTCGATCAACATAACTTTCATCGGTTGCCAGCGTAAAGGTGCAAACTGCCGCACCATTCGCGGTGTACTTTAACTCCGGGTCGCGTCCGAGCCGCCCGATCAATATGACTTTGTTAACAGTTCCCGCCACGAGTACCCTCGCTTGCTAATGTTATTGTTGGAGAAATTTTCGACTGACTTTCGTTGGACCACTATGCCAGCGATCCCACAAATAATATAATCCCGCTCCGATCGCACCACCGGTGATATCCGCATACCAGTCAAATACACTGGAGTATCGACCCGGCACAAAGTGTTGATGCACTTCATCGGCAAAACCAAACACGCCAACGAAGAGTAAACAAATCGTTAGCCGCAACCGCCACCCGTAAAAGATCGCTCCCATTGCACCAAATCCGAGCGGTATGTAAATCGAAAGGTGTATCAATTTATCATGCGAGAGCAAGCTTAATTTGGGAAATGAGCGTCCCGGTATCTGCGACGCCGCGGTTAACAGCAAAGCCCATACTATCGTAAACAAAAGCCAACCCCGATGAAACAGGCGTTCGGGTTCGATTTCGGATTTTTCGCGATCCAGTGAACGATATCTCGTACTCACGTCACCTCGGCGAGAACTTGCGGCAATCCGTCGAGAATTGCTTGCGCATAAAATGCGGAAACGGAACCACCGGCATCCACCCAATGATCGGCGACTCTCCCATGCATCCATACTGCAGCAAAGGCAGCGGTGAAGGGATCATATTCTTTTTGTAACGTCATGCGGGCAAGCAATGCGCCAATCATGCCCGCCAGTACATCGCCACTGCCACCGGTTGCCAGCGCGGCGTTTCCGGTCGAATTAATCGCGATTCTGCCATCAGGCGATGCAATGATTGTCGGCGCTCCTTTTAATACTAATACGACTCGATTGGTTTGCGCGAAGTGGCGTGCCGCTTCCACCCGGTTTGCAACAAACTCATTTATCCGCATTCCGGTAAGATTAGCGAATTCGTTGGTGTGTGGTGTGAGAATTCGTACCCCGCCGGGACGCGGCATTACTCCCGTTTCATTGGCCGTCTCCGCCAATGCAAACAACGCGTCAGCATCAACCACCATTGGTTGTTCGACATTTTCATACACCAACCGTACCAGCGTCGTCACACCTACGTCACGTCCCATGCCGGGACCAATGACCCACGCATGCGACCAATCGCTCCAATGCGGTAATGCCGCAACCGCTTCTTCACTCAATCGCCCGTTGCGATCCGGTAATGCGACGGTCATTGCTTCCAGTAATTTAGACGCAACCACTGCCTCGGCTGTTTCCGGCGTACCCACCACGACCAATCCAGCGCCGGTGCGAACGGCGGCATTCGCCGTTAACGAAATTGCGCCGGTCAATCCCATCGAACCGCCTAACACAAATAATTTTCCGCGAGTTCCTTTGTGAGCATCGGGTGCAATCGTCGGCAATGCCAATTGTACATCACTCAGCTCCGGCGCGTGGGCTGTTGCTAATTCGTGCAAAATCTCGGTTGGTAATCCAATGTCGTGGGTAAGAAGTTCGCCGCGAAGGGTTTTCCCCGGTTCGAGCAGATGCCCCAGTTTCGGAGCGGCAAAGGTTACGGTGACAGTTGCGCCGGCACAATCGCCCAACACTTCTCCGGTATCACCGGAAACACCACTCGGGATATCCACCGCAAGGATTGGTATTCCTTCTTTGCGTAGTCGCTTCATAAGATCGACAGCGAGCAGTGCCGGTTCGCGTAATACGCCCGACAATCCGGTTCCGAATATTGCATCAATTACCAAGTCGAACCGGATGTAGGATAAGGTATCGAGTTCCATTGGCTGTAACTCGTCGATATGCCCTTGGAACTTCATTCCTTTCATTTCCCGTAATCGCTCGAGCGGGTGTAGCATCGCCAACGCATCCCCGTCGATTTTTTCCCGGGGTCCGATGAGCCGCATCCACACTTCGGCACCGCGATTAAGCAAATGCCGGGCGGCAACAAAACCATCGCCGCCGTTGTTTCCAGTACCACATACGACGAGTAAACGTTTACCAGCAAGCGTCGCGGTTGCCGTACCGGCGATAATCCGACCGGCTTCATCGGCGATTGCCCGCCCTGCCGACTCCATTAGCGCGAGCGATGGAATGCCTAACCCCTCGATTCCACGGCGGTCGGCATTGCGCATTGCATCATTGGATAGTATCGGTATCATGTTTTTTCAAATGAAATTGTAATTGAAATCATACCAGGAAATACTACTTCTTTTTTTCGGATTTCCCAAAACGAAAGCAATGGGTCAAGCTACTTTTCTTCCGGCCAAAGGATTGCAAACGCGGTAGCGATTCCGCCATCGTGACTGATGCTGATATCGAATCGCCGGTTCGACCATTTGGGATTGAGGACTTTCGCTTCCGGCGCGCCGTCTTCGGTATGAGTGATTTCTACTTCCTGCCACGCCAAGCGCCCTTCGCCCATCAATCCTTTGCCGGTCGCCTTCCCAATCGCTTCCTTTGCCGCGTACATCCCTGCGACATGAACCGCGAACCGGGCGCGTTGCGTGCCAGTTTCCGAATGAAACCGCTTCTTCATCGCTTCCCGTTCGACCGTCGTGAAAATCCGTTCCATCCAGTAATCGCCCATATCAGTCTCGAGTAATTCGCGTACCCGGTCGACCGTACAGACATCGATACCTACGCCGCTTGTCGCCATACGACACTCTCCTATAACAAAATTTCTTGTTTCGGGGGAAGGATTTCCCGGTACGGTGTTCCTAATTGATCAACAATTGCAAGGAGCTGTTCCGGTTGGTCGATTTCAAAATCCGCACCCGCTTCGACGACTTCGTGGACATCGCCGTACCGAGCAAACACGGTTTTCACTCCCAGCGCTTGCGCGCCATGAACGTCGCGTTCCGGCCAATCCCCCACCATCAGCGTTTCGCCCGAACCGACCCCCAATCGGGTCATCGCTAATTGAAATGGAGCGGCATGCGGTTTCTGTTTCCCAGTATCCTCGAAGGCGACGACTGTATCGAAAAAGACCTCGATCCCGGCTTCCACCAAACGCAGCCATGCCTGTTTCCGCGGTGCATCGGATACAACGCCCAGTAGAACTCCCCGCTTTAACAGTCCAGCCAGTGTCACTCGAACACCGGGGTATGGTTCGAGATGGTTGTGCCAAGCTCGTTGGTACCCGCTGATCGCCGCCGCTAATAAACGGGGACTCGGAGTGGGAAATCCCTCGAGTAATCGATCGAATACTTCCTGATACTCAATGCCGTATTCGCGGTAGATCGCAAATATCCGACGTCGCAATACCTCCTCGTCGAGTGATAATCCCGCATCGCGCATTGCGACGATTGCCGCATCGACCCCGGCATTTTTCATCCGTAGAAAATCGACCAGCGTATTATCCAAGTCGAAGAGAATGGCTCGAATCACGATTTATCCCAGGGAAATCAGTTTTCCATCTTCGGGGATGGTAAGGTCGACGATGCTATCTGCCAACCGTTCTATTTGTGCTACGTAGCGTTCCCGCGAATGCGTCGGATTAAAATGGATCGGGATTAAATTTCCGGCGGCACATTGCAACGCAAATTCAGCAACTTCGGTATCGCAGCTATGGTGGAGAATCGCTTCCCGGTTTTCGTTACGATCCAGCTCAGCGACATCTGTGGGATCGTAGTACACCTCATGCAACAGCCAACGGACGCCGTTGCAAGGCTCCATCGCTCGCGCCAGCACCGAGGTATCGGAGATATAGGCGAGGGTCGAATCGAAGGCATATCCGACCGAGGTGTCGCTATGTTTCTGCGGCCAGACTGTTACCGGCATCCCGTCGACATCGTTTTCACCGAGGTGAAGTTCCTTAATTTCGGTGTGAAATGGGAGAAACGGGAACGGAGTGTGATAAAACGGCATCCGCAACATCATTTCGAGCGCTTCTCGCGGATTATAGTAACACAAAGTGCGATCCGGCGCGCAAATCACCAAGGTTTGTTCCGGCTTCAGGAAACGCGACAGGAAAGTAAATCCAATCGTATGGTCAAGATGATAATGGGAAAGAAAGAGGTAGATCTTTTCGGTTGCCTGCAGTTGTGCGAGGCAGTCACAATCGCCTAACCGCCGCAAGCCGCTGCCAGCATCGAGCAAAATCGTACGGTTGCCGCGCTGCCAGAGATATGCGCTGGTTTCGCGTTCCGCGGTCGCCATCCAACCGCCGGTACCTAAAGGCAACAGTGTCCCCGCACTGGAATACAACATAGCGCTCCCGATAAAACCACTCATTGGAAAAGGAAATACAGTTTCAATGGTACGAAATCGGGAACACGGTTACAATGGATGAAAAGAAAAGCGAATGTCGCCATTCGCTGTAACAATCCTAATAAACATAGCGATGTCATCACTTTAGTTAATTCCGCCACTCCAACACCGCTTGCGTCCCCCCCTCGATCGTAAAGGGAGTCACGAACGATAGTTTCCCTTCCATACGTTCGGTCAAACGATGCGTCAATACCAAACCGATACCGCTGCCAATTTCACCGCGCGCACCTGGTGAAGGAATCACTTCACGGGCATCGCCAATGCGTTCCGCTAAATCCTTTGGCATCCCCGGACCTTCGTCCGTTATCAGTATTGCAACATGAGTTTTCGTGATTCGGGAACCGACTCGCACGTTTTTTCCGGGCGGGGTGAATTTCACCGCATTGTATAACAGATTTCCTAAGATCGCTTCGCGCAGGATCGCGGGATCGACGTGATGCAGGGTACCCGACAAATCGTCGCGCAGGATACGTACCCCGGAAGTCGCGGCAAACAATTCAATCTCATCTACCGCAGCATTCACGATATCGGCGATGGCAACCGGTTCATTATGGGGGTACTCACCGAGTTGCATATAATTCCGAACAAATTGGATATACTTTGCCCCTTTACGGGCAAGTTCACGCAATTTCAGTTGATCGGTTTCAGTGATTTCGTTCTCATTGGTCAAGAACTGCATAGCATGAAACAAATTCGCAATGTCATGGGTAAAAGTCGCATAGAGTACATACTGATCGCGAAGCTTATGCCCGGCGACCGCTCGTTTATTGCGGGGATGTCCGTTAGAGGTTTTCATACTTAACTCTGTAAAGTTAACCGTAAACGTTTCTGATACCAAGTATTTACAAAGCGGTTCCTTGATTTGACACCGTAACATAAGATTAGTTTACTGATCGTACGATATTACGCCGGGTTGTACCTATGATATCGGCAGTTATTTGATATCCTAAATGCTCACTTTGCCGGTTTGCCTGAGATGTTCGTATTTTTTAATAGTTACCAAAGGACACCCAATGACCAAATATCTCTCCCGCACGCTGCTCTTCTGCGTTTTCCTTGCAGTCAGTGTGTATGCCGCCCCCGGTCTGTATGTCGAACAGACGACCGGAAGCAATGACAACACCCACATCGCAAAAATCTTTGCCGCTTCCGACCGCTTCCGTGCCGAGGAAGGGAGCACCATCACGATTGCCCGCAACGATCTGGGGGTAATCTGGATGTTCGACGAAACGGAGAAGAGTTATATCGAAATGCCGCAATCGATGTTAAAGGAACTTGCCGCTATGGGACAAGCCGCCTCCGGGGAAGCGGGCAAAGACCCGGGACTGCGGGGCGACGCCTATTACCGCACCGGTAAAACGAAGAAAATCGGCGAATGGGATTGTTACGAAGTCGCCCTCGATTTACAAAAACGCAGCGGGATGTTGGAAATCGTCGATGAGCAGTCGCTCTGGATTTCCACCAAAGCGTATCCCGGCGCGATTTCATACTTTGAATGGGTATTTCAGGCGTTGGGCGTCAGCCGCGACGATTTAAATAAAATGAAAACCGTTTTGGGGGAAGGCTTCCCCATCGAAACTCGGATGGTCGCTATGGGGAACACGACCGTAACCCGAGTCGTAAAATTGGAAAGCCGCGATCATCCGAATTCGTTATTCGAGCCGCTTACCGGTTACCGGAAAGATTCGTTCGAACAGATGCTCGGGAAGTAAGTTTTCCGGATCGGGATCGCTTTGTCATCTGCCGTACAGCGAATTCCCCACATTGATACGATTACTACTGGGATTGCTTCGGTGCTACGCACTCTCGCAATGACATCACAATAAAAAGGAAACAACATGAAAGACCACCGCAACGAAGTTCTCGCAAAACAATTGATCGACTATTCACTTGAAATTCAATCGGGTGAAACGCTGTATCTGGAAATCAAAGGGAAAGAAACGCTGGAACTGGGAAAGCAGATTATCCGTCTCGCCACCGAAAAGGGGGCGACGGTATTCTGGTACTATAACGACGAGTCGTTGCTCCGTCAATTCCTACGCTCAGCTCACCCGGTGCAGATGGAACGAATGGCGGAACTCCATCTCGAACTGATGAAGCAAGCCGATTGTTACATCGGGCTTCGCGGTTCCGACAATCCATTCGATCTTGCTGATGTTGATGGAAAACAGAAGGACGCATTCAATAAGTTGTTCTATCACCCGGTCCATCTCGAAGAACGGGTGAAGCGGACGCGCTGGGTCGTCTTGCGTTATCCGAATAATGCGATGGCGCAGCTTGCCGAAACATCACAGGAAAAATTCGAGGACTTCTATTTTGAAGTATGCTGCGCCGACTATGCGAAGATGTCGATTGCTGAAGATAAACTCAAAGCGTTAATGGATGCGACTGATAAAGTCCATCTCAAAGGACCCGGCACCGATTTGACATTTTCGATTAAGGACATTCCCGTCGTGAAATGCGACGGCGGACGCAACATCCCCGATGGCGAGGTGTACACCGCGCCGGTGCGCAATTCGTTGAACGGTGTCATCAAATACAATACCCCCTCGCTTTACGAAGGAACGGTCTTCACCGGTATCACCTTTACCTTTGAGAATGGGAAAATCGTTCATGCAACTGCAGACGGCAACGTGGAAAAGTTGAATCGCATTCTCGATACCGACGAAGGGGCGCGTTACATCGGCGAGTTTTCGTTGGGTGTTAATCCCTTCATTCTCCATCCGATGAAGGATACGCTTTTCGATGAGAAGATTGCCGGTTCGATTCACCTGACGCCGGGTCAATCCTATGATGAAGCGCCGAATGGCAACGCTTCGGCTATCCACTGGGATTTGGTGCTCGTGCAGCGTGCCGATTACGGCGGCGGTGAAATCTGGTTCGACGATAAATTGATTCGTAAGGATGGTATTTTTACCGATCCGGCATTGGAAGCCGCCTTCTCGAAAGAGAATCTCCGTGGCATTTGATGGGTGTGTGGCTGCGACATCCTGTCGCGGTTGGTGATTGGTGTAGGGGCGTATGGCATACGCCCCTTTTATGGTAGCCACCGGCGTCCCCGCCGGTAAAAAACGAAAAGGCGAATCTCGTATTCGCTAAAAAACAGGTCTGGAGACCCGTCCGTACCCCGACTATATAACTAATTTTCACATTACGCCCGTTGGACAGGAATGTCCAACGTACAGTTACACAACGGGCTAAGAAGCCCGTAGCCACTAGCAGCAGGGGCGAATGGCATACGCCTCTCTTTCTTCACCTATTGCTTGAGAACGACCAATCGAGTGGATGCGATCTGTGTCCCCGCTGTTAACTTGGCGAAGTATGTTCCCGACGAAAGCCGCTCGTTTGAAACCGACTCTCACGAGTTCGGCGAGAATATGACTTGAGAAAATCCGAGTCGCCGAAAGAGGTCAACGGTTCGAGTGCTCTTACAAAAAACATCACAGTCCTTCGATTTCCGATGATCTATTTACTCGATCCAAGTAAGGTCTTGTGTAGCAGGTGGAAAGCATATATATTGAGCGTTGCCTTCGGCGGGGTAGCTCAGTCGGTTAGAGCAGCGGAATCATAATCCGCGTGTCGGGGGTTCGAATCCCTCCCCCGCTACTCTCTGCACTCATGCATTTTTGCATGAGTGCTTCTTTTTTAGTGTATAGTTTTTCAATAACTTGCGTTGCTGTAGGAATCCTTCGAATAGCAAAGTGTACCACCTTTTTAGAGGGGTCAAAAACGATTTTTGAGACACACTTACGCATGATCGTTTTCTTCTCGTCGGGGGGTAACTCATGGTAGGTTTGTTCGAAGTTGTCGATGAAATTCCGAACCAGGTCTGCCGTTGAATGGACTTCAAGTTTCTTGTGACCATCATCGGCAATCGTTTGTAACTGCGCTTTCAAGTCCTTTTCGTCCTGAACCAGCTTCTCCAGATTGCTCATTAAGGCACCTAGAGCCGGGCTATCACCCGATCTACCAATGACACTGATAAGATTCTGTTGCTTCCTAGAATTCGCTTCCAGTGCCTTCTCAATGCTTTTTGCAGTTACCTCATCCAGCTTGGGGGCAAACTCCATCAGTTCCTGAAGCAATTCCTCTGTGCGTCCCGCAATCTTAGCGTCCTGAAGGGTTTCGGTTACTGCCTTAAGGGTAAATTGTTCAATAGCTCCTGATGCAATACTAATGTTCTGGCATACTCGCTTGTTGACGTGACCGCCACAAACATACTTGGTGTAGCGTTTCTCACCACGTCTTGTTGACCATCCTTGGAAGTTGAAACCACAATTACCACACTGGATCATTCCTGACAGGATGTACTCGCTTCTGATGACGTACTGGTTGGGTCTCTTTGCGTGTGACTTTTCAGTCACAGCTCTGGTGCATTTCCACAGTTCCTGATCAATTATGGCAGGATGTGCATTTTCCGTGATTACCCACTCGGAAGGATCATTCTTGAAGTGTGGTCGCTTGAAATTGGTCTTGAGTGGTTTGCCTTTCTGCTTGGCAATGATCTTACTCATACTCAAGCGGTTGTAAACACGCATTCCACAGTATGTGGGGTTATCCAGAATGGTTCGAACGGTGTTACCTGCCCACTTCTGATCTTTCGTCTTCCACCTACCTCGTTTGGGGCAAGCGACACCTCGCTTATTCAGAGCATCGGCGATCATTACGTAGGATTTGCCTTGTGACCGCATTTCAAAGATCTCACGGACAATCTCTATCTCGTGTGGATCACCAAGTTTCCAGAGTACTTTTTCGACTTTGTGAATGCTGGGTTCACCTTCCGCTAAAACTCGTTCTGTCTGGTTCTTAAGATGGATGGCTACTCGTTTGTAACCATAGGGCGCTGTTCCACCGTTACTGTAGGCTTCATTGTCCAGTGCGCCTCGTAGCGTGACTTCTGACAGCTTTTTGCTATACATGGAAGCCTGAATGCCTTCGAATGACTTCAGCATCGGTGCAAAGTCGTTGTTGGGGTCAATGGATGTCTTTACCAAGACAACATCGACTCCCCGGTTACGGAAGTGTACTCGCCAGTAGGTGTTCTCTTCTGGGTCAATCGCTCTGCCCCATCGAGATTCGTCGTAACAAATCACTGCTTTAAATGGGGGACTGGAATCGACTACTTGTCGCATTCGTTGAAATTCGGGTCGTTGTTCGAAAGTAGTACCTGACTTACCGAAGTCAACGTACCAATTCGTGATTTCATACCCATGAACGTTGGCGTACTCCAGAATGGCTTTACGCTGTTGCTCGGGACTAGGTGTATCCGATTACTTCACCGAATGCCATTGTCCCTCCAATACGCGATGCAGTTCTGCGCGTTCTTCGTTAGTCAGCACAATCGTGCGGTCGAATTGGTTTAGATCGCATGTTATTGGTTTCATCGCCAGCAGGTCGGCGAATTCGTTCACATACTTTCTTCCAAGACGATGCTGTTGCATACGCCATTTGTAGTCTGCGTGCCGGATACCGTAGACGTGTGGAAACCCAGGTATCTTCTGTTCCAATGGGATGTTTGGTTTGATCCGTTTGGCTTCGGATGGATACAAAAGTATCACATCGACACCACGGAATGTGGTTCGTTTCATTGTGCTTTCCTTTCTTTGATTACCAGACTTTGAAGTACAGTTCGGAATCATCTGTTGATCCGTAGAATTCAACCTGACCAGCGTCGAACAACTTCAATGCGGTATTGATCGATTGCAGCAAGTCGGTGTATTCGTCGGTAGTAGCATAATCCAGTTCGTCATCGACTGCGATCTGTGTCTGCAACCACATTGCAAACTTGCGAATACCTGACACCTTCCATCGCACAAATTCATCACCATCATCACCGTGTCTGTCGAACGTGATACCATCTGCATGTAGCATCAGCAGGTCGTAATGCAGAATGGCATTGAACGTCGAATCATAGACCATGATTTCCTGTGTGTCCCAGAAGCGAATATCTGTGCCAACTGGAAGTGTACTATCGTGCATGACAAGCGTTTCCGACAGTCGTAAATGGGCTGCACCACTCATACTATTACCCCTTTCTGAATTGCTACATCCGTGAATGTGATGTGATATTCCGATATGGATGTTATCCGGTCGGATCGGTATTCGGTTGCCAGAAAACGATGCAAACTGTCCACATCGGTGGCATAAACCGTCACGATTTCACCACCATCGAAGTCGATCACAAATGTCTTTCGCAGGTGGTATGGATACGCCCGGATTTCTGCCAGACTAAATGTCTTCTTGTTCAGGAAAACGGTCGTCAGGAATGGATCAACATTGTTGCGGATGTTGTCCAGATCTGCGGATGACCATAGTCGTATAGTGCTTTTCATCGTTCCCCCATGGCGGTTTGAATGATGTCGATTTCAGCATCCGTCAGTTCGATTAGACCAATACCGGAACCATCTACTTCCATTGGTAGCGGTTGTGCTGTCAGTAGAATTCCGTAACGGTTTACGATTACACTGCGTTCAATCGACCTTGGTAACGACCAGTCGTCGTCTGCATGACGAATGCCGTAAACCTGCGGATAGTTTGGCACAGCGCTGTTGGCATCATTCGGTGTATCGAAGACACCTAACTGACGTGCTTCGGTTGCAGGCATCACGATCACTGGGATGCTGCCTAGTTGTGTGTGTTTCATTTTTCTTCCTTTCGATTGGTAGAAACAAAAAAGCCGATGCGCTTTGCATCGGTCGGGCTGAATAAATAAGTGTGAATGGTACTTCAGCAGCAGATGTTGACATCCACTGATAGTATGCCTTTCTGGCACATCGGACATCGCGCTTTCAAGTAGGTATCACCATAGCGTGGATGTGATAGTTTAACTATACCAGAACGATTTGTACGCCCCGTAGTGGCAACAAAATCATTCAAGTCTAGTACATTACCACTACTGCTACGAGGCCTTCCAGACCAATTGTAGCCGCCATTCTGAGTGTCCCAACAGGCATCACATTCACTACAATAAATTGATGCGTTTGACAGTCCCATCAGGAATCCGTCAAGCACATCGTAACCGTCGATCTTGAAGAAACCGGGATATGAAAATCCCCACCTGGCATCGCATCCGACGTGAACCTGAAGTCCCAAGATGGCTTCCCTGAATTCGTTGGATGCACCAAACGGCTTCACGAAGTACAGTCCATAAACGATGTCATTATGCAGGTGGCATTGCCCGCCCATGTTGTAGGTGTAGCCGTATGCGTAGCAGTCAACTTCCAAGTCGGGATACTGTGTTGTGATGAAGTTGTTCATCGATTCGCAGTTGCCACTGAATGTCAGTTCCTGTTCGTCGCAAGCGGTCTGTAGCGGTTGGTGAATACCGGATACGAATGCTTCAATGTACTTCAGGGTGTTGACTTGATAGCTGGAATGGACGCTGGTGTCATGGGTACCACGGTTGTGGGTTATCCATTCATGTTTTAGCATCAGCGGTTGCTGGTCAAGTCCCAAGCGTGCGTTGTAGTCTGACGAATAACCGTATGCGCTGCCACTATCGATGATGTTGCGACCATGGGAAGTTGTAAACATTTTCAGCAGCAGTTTTCGTGCTGCCAGTTGTTCTGGTGTCATGATTGGTGTTTCCTTTCATTGATTGGATTGGCAAAAACAGAAACAGCCCCTACCGCTGGATGCGATACGGGCTGTGGTGTTTGAATATTCTACAGGCGACCCGGTGGGCTCTTAATAGCCGAAACCGAATGCCCAAGAATCACAAACCAGGTTACGACAAACGGGATGAAATGGACTGCTACGGGGAAAGCCATTCCTGCTATACTAAACTATCATTCTAACGCATATGCTTCAAGAGACGATCAAAGAGAGTGAGGTATTGATGAGTACCCCAACACCCACACCACTGTGATCGATCTCTTAATCTTTCTCTTTCTGATCTCATCTGTGGTAAGCGATACGGGAATACAAAAAATAGCGTTTGCAGTCGTTTGCTAGCTCTCGAATGAACTTCTCGACAACAATCAAGTTTCTTTCTCAATCGCATCAAAGTCACGCATTACAGATACAGTTGGATTCTTTGTGTCTGTACTAAGTATTATGGGTTTCATCTATTATAGTGGGCACTCTATAAACTAGTAAATACTACTGTTACAATGACCACTTAAAGTTGTCTTAGATTAGAATATTCGGAATATTTTGACATTAGACTAGGTTCTCAATCGAACACTCAATAACAATATGAGGATATTGGACGAATCTGATTGAACGAGACACTTATTCACAACTTTGATCGTGTTTGCATCACAAGTTTATTCTCGTTCTCTTTACCCAGAATAGTTCATAACACTTATCTTGATCGTCCTCTTATTCAAACAGCTCGTTACCTGCAAGCAGAGTTTGCATGCCAGAGAAAGTGGGTTGCACTAGCAAAGACTTACTGATGGTTTTTTGAAGGTGAACGCTTACGAATTACCTCAGCATTAACTATAGGTAAATGTTCTGTCGACTGTGGTTCAAAATCATCAACATCGGGAACTGGTACAATGACACCTTCATCGATGGGGACTTCACCATCGATGAAATTTACGAGATTAGTTAGCTCAATCTCATTATCCGGCAATAGTGGTTCAGGATTCTGCGAATCTGTCGGTGCCTTACTGTAAGCGTATGCTTGTGGCAAAGTTTCTGATGCATGAGAGTGTGTCGTCTTTCGAGCAAGATAATCTGTGTATTCCGCTTTGAAGTAGATAAGAGTCTTTGCCTTACGTCCATCTTGACTTTCGACTAACTTTATATTTAAAATTACACCTTCTGCACAAAGATTAGAGATGATTTGATAATTTTTGAGTACACTCACTTGATTCCCGTCTATACTTAAGCAATTTGAATCGGGAATTTGTCGAGCCGTTGAACCGAAGTAGTCCAAAATATCTCGTAGGGTTGCATCACTCTTTGGCAGTTGCACTGGCGTTCCTTTCCAGAGATTTAGACGAGTCTATCTTCAGGACGAGTTTGAGGCTTCAAAAACACGTTCTGTCGTTTCATTCTGTCACGATACTGAACTAATTTAGCAACTCGCACATGACCTTTGCAAGGACTCAAACAGATCAGATAAGGATTTAACCTGTTCGACAATCCAGTAACAAGCGTTCTACGCAAACCGTTTCTCAAGTGGGCTGGTGGAAAACAGCATCTTACTTCTACCATTCGCGAGTTCGTCCCAGATACTTATAATCACTATCTGGAACCGTTCGTCGGTGGTGGTGCTCTCTTCTTTGATCTGGCTCCACAACGTGCTGTCTTATCGGACAGTAACGATGAGTTGATGACAGTATTTCGAGTTGTTAGAGACGACGTAGAGAGATTGATTCGATCACTTTCACAGTTCAGGAATGAATCAACCTTCTACTACAGAGTACGGGCTCTCAACCCAAGTGTAATGTCACCATTGGAGCAGGCTGCTCGATTCATCTACCTGAACAAAACATGCTACAACGGTCTCTACCGTGTGAACAAGAAGGGGCAGTTCAATACTGCATTTGGTAGACACAAAGATCCAGTGATTTGCGACGAACGTTCACTACTGAATGCTCACTTGTCACTGCAGGGGATTCAAATCTTGTCAGGAGATTATCATGGGGTACTGCATGTAAATGCTGAACGAGATGATTTTGTTTTT
>JAOTSC010000011.1 GCA_030247525.1 bacterium
TTTTAGTTGCTTGCCCGGAATGCGATACTGTTTTGCTGTCGCATGAATGGATTTGTTTGGATCTGCAATAAGCAGGTATTTTTCCGAAACGCGCAGTAAGATTTCTGAAAACGGGAGCAAACTCGCAGGTTGCCATTGGGTTCCACGAAACGGCATATACTCGATGAACCGTAATTCGACTGGTGTATCACAAAAATATTCGATAAAATCGCACAACTCATCATCATTAACATCCGCAGTAACAACCATGTTAATTTTCACGGTTAGATTTTCATACCGAAGTGCAGCGTTAATTCCGGCCAAAGTATCCGATAATTTATCAAAGCGGGTTATTTTCTCGAACCGCTCCGATTGAAGCGTGTCAAGACTGATGTTAACAGCACTTAGTCCCGCTTCCACCAATTGTTGAAGATGATCCTGCAAGAGTATACCGTTCGTTGTCATTGCTACTTTTTCGATGTTTGGAAATTGCGATACTTTTGCAATCAACCAGGCTAAATCCTTGCGAACGAGCGGTTCACCTCCGGTAAAGCGCACTTTTGTAATTCCTGCAGTTGCCATACATGCAATGACTCGAGACAATTCTTCCAATGTGAGAATTTCATCACGCTCACGCCATTTTACGCCGGTTTGTGGCATACAATAAGTACATCTCAGATTACAACGGTCGGTAACCGACACTCGCAAGTAGGTATGACGACGGAGGTGACCGTCGTACAGAGCGCTCGTCGAAGCAAGCGAGTTATTCACGAATTCTTGCATATTCATTAGGGGTATTGACACCCCGCAACAAATGCGATTGTACTGAAGAAATCGTAACCCATTCGACATGGAGTTGTTCGATAAATCGATGTACGGAGCGGTTTTCCGATTGTGCAATTGCGAACGCTACATCAGCAGATCGCGCCGGATAGTATCCGGGTAATGGCGCTAATCTTTCTTTGTTGTTATTGCGATACAATCGTATACACTGAGCGTCATCTGACATCAATGGAGTAACGATAGAAGGGGTAAGAAATGGCTGGTCACAACCGACAATAATATAACCATCTGCAATACCACTTTGCAGAATCGTAGCTATGCCCCCCATCGGACCTGCATTTGGCAACATGTCAGGGATGAATCGATAAGGAAACAAGTCTGGAAGGAACTCTGGACAGATTCCAACACAATAAACAAGAAGGCCAGCCCCTATCAATGCTTCCGCAACATGCGAGAGAATTGGTTTACCATCGGGCATCGGGAGCATGGCTTTTGGCGAACCCATCCGCAAACTCATACCGCCGGTTAGGATAACCCCAGCGATGTGATTTGGTTCTCCGTTGTCTTGTCGAGTCATATTGTTTGTCTATAATAAAAAAATGCGCACCCTTGCCGGAAGCGCATTGACGCTGCATAAGCAAGGCTCCTTTGAAAAAGCAGGCGACGCCGTTTCCCGTGTCACCCTATCGGCAGTATCACCAATTCTCCTGAAGAAGGCGGTACTGCTCGGAGCAATTTGAATATGTTTATACTCTATTCGATAGTTTTCCAGTTTGGTGTCTGAAGGTAAAACATGCTTTCGGAAAGTTCAAGAGCTTTCGTTAGCAGCCTTCTTTTTTCTTCTTGCCTCCACCGGTTGGAACTACCGGGAACACACCTACTGCAGGTAGTTTCGGCAACTCTTTTTGCATTGTTGTTTGCTCGGCGGCAGCACCGGTTTGCGGCGAACCGCCAAAGTGTTTACTGACCTCGATTATCTTTTTAAACTGCTGGCTTGCTTCAGCGTTGGCATTCTCTGGTAGCTTTGGAAACAGAACGCGATCCTTCCACTCCTCCAATCCTCCTCGTAGAATATACGCCCTGCGATACTGATTTGATCGAAGGAAAAACCATGCCTGGGCAGAATGAATGCCGCCCTCCGAATAGAGGATTACTTTTTCAGAGCGGGGAATTGCCGCAGTTACTAGTGAAGCTATCGGGATATTCTCCGACTGTGGAATATGATACTCAGAATACTCTTTTTCCGTCCGGAGGTCGATCAAGCGGAAATCGGCTTTTCCTTGTATCAGCCAATCGGCAAGCGACAACACATCAATATGATCGACCTCGTTATTGACGAGTAGTGAAAGCTCCTTCGTGTCGATCGTTACTTTTGCCCCGCGATAGGGCGAACCAGCGACAATCGCTAAAGCTCCTAACCCGATAGCAATTAATGCAAGCCTACGATTGCGAGACAGTTTTGACCAACCCATTTTCATACCACTCTCCCTATTATTTATGACTTGGCAGCCATTTTCTTTTCGACCCACTCCGCGCCAGCAAAACCACCCACTGCCATCAATACAACGGCAAACACGATGAATCCATAGGGAACATGCAACAATTGAGGCAAAGTGATGTTTCCCATCGGCGTTGCATAGAAAAAAGACTTCAACAAGGGGAACATTGCACCGAAAACGAAGATTCCGAAAATGACTCCGAGCAAATATGCAACACCGTCAAGCTTGCCAGTTGCAGCCGCGACACAGGACGTTCCGGGGCAATAGCCGCCAATTGCAAACCCGATTCCAAGCACTAATCCGCCGACGATTTGCGGCATTAGATATGTTGGATTGAGATACACTTGTGATAGATCGACGAATCCAATCCACGATAACCAAAAGAGACCTAACATCGCAGTAACGATTGCTGTAAACATTACTTTGAAGACACTGAGATCGGTTAAATAGAATTGCGCGACGAGTTTTTTACTGCTGCCAAAACCAGCACGTTCGAGAAAGAAACCGAAACCGATTCCGATCAGAAAAGCTACTATCAAGCTGATTTCATCGCCAAAAACCCCAAACTTGTATAACGGTGCGTTCATTTCCACTGTCTCCGAATGAAGTATGCCACTGCATACGCTCCTCCAAACACCATCATCATAAACGCCCAACTTCCGACATTTAGTAATGCTCCTCCGGTCAAAGCCTGTCCACTGGTACAACCACGAGCAAGTTTCGCTCCGAATCCCATAAGGGCTCCACCCAAAAATGCAAAGGCGAGCCGACCGGTTACTGATATTCTCGGACCACGTTCCGTTGTTACGTTCACTCGATGAGCAAGCATACCGGACAAGAATCCTCCAACAAACACTCCGAGTACTTCAAACACCAGCCAATCTTTTAATGGACTTTTTGAAGTGTCTGCAAGATATTCGGCATAAAACTCATTGGTCGTGGCATGAGTTGGCACAGTGCTTTGGACACCCATTGCAACCAGCGATGAGAATGCTCCGGAGGCGCCAAGACCACGTCCCATCACAACAAATGCCGCGAGCAATACCAGCCCTAATCCAATACCTGCAAGATAGGGGTTGGAATACGGTTGCGGCTTCTTCACGACCGCTTCGGCTGGATTCGAATGCGGCTGGTTTGTGAGGATAGCGGCAGAGACATCTGACATCGGATTTCCTCCTAACATACTCGATCAGTGTAAAACTGTTATAACCGGATTATTCTGTGGTGTGAGTAGCCAACTACTTTGCTGTCCGGCTGCGACGATAATGAACCGCAAGACGATACCGCCGCCAATGACAAGCAGCGGAGCAATAGGGGTGTGTTTCACTTTATGTGTGACGGCAAGGCTTTGCACAACAAGAGGAATCACAATACCAATCCCGACAACAAATACCCAGAACGGCGCGGCGTACTCGCCAATCAACAAGAGTTTGGCTGCGTTTTGATGAGCGGCGGTCGACGACAATAATCCAACCAGAAATAAAACGATAACAAACAACTCAATGATCAGAAATCCGTTATCAGCTTTTGCGAGAAGCTCCCGCTCGAATTTCTCTTGAGCGATTAGATGAACGAATGCAGCCGCCGCGGACAGACCCGAAATCACAAAGAGAAACCAGAGAATCGAACTATTCCATAAGGGACGCGCTCCCAATGCACTGAGCAGAATACCGGTGTACATCCCCAGCACTGCGCCCAAAGCCATATTAACGATACCGATGATTCGATAGGAATTCGGTAAGTCAGATATTCGACTCGACAACTTCATTAAGAACGACAATCTACTTTTCAGGAAGAATGGGATGTGTTCATGTATCTTCAAGAGGATTGTTGCGAGCAGCGCAGGATAGACAAGAAGCAAAATCCACGAACCCCACGACATGGGTGATGTTGGTTGGAAGGTAGTGTACAACCGCCAGACATAGAGCTTGTGTTCGAGATCGAGAAACAATGCAAACATCCCAAGCGAAAGAAAAACGATACCAAGCAACGGCATCGTATAACACATGCTGCGAGATGTTTTGTGTCGTCCCGATAACAAGAAGTACCCTCCAATCATCATCATACCGGCAACCAATCCCCCTAAAAACAGATAGACCGGGATTTGCCATTCCCAAATGTGCATTACGGGGTCGATCTGGATGTTATGACGGGTTATCGTTACTTCGTGCATTGCGCATACTCCGATACCAACTACGATTTAGCTATTGGTAACATGTTTGCCGCTTGCAAAACTGCGAGCGCTTCCACTGTAACAAACACGTTGGCGTGTATTTTACTTGTTCCACCCCAATCGACTTGAGAGAAACCGCTTAAGGTTGACTTGGTCTGTTGGTACCACTTCTCTTCACACGGGAAACCGCCATCCGGGAGCATTTTTGATTGTAGCAATTCGAGTGCTGGCTGGCTGCGAAGATCGAGTAGGAAACCACCTTCGCACAAAACTCGCAAACCAAGTAGAATGTCATAATGCCAAAAACTCGGATAGTGAAGCTTCGTAAAATGGTGATCGATGATTTGATCATTCGTCAATCGGCGATACAATTTTCGACTTAAAAAAAGTTCGGCGGCTCGGATAACTGCGGCTCGGGCACTTTCATCGTTTCGCCAATTTGCATAGGCGATAAGACCCCGGAGTGGAGAGATCGATTCGTGAAAGGAGGAATGAATCGCTGCGGGATGTTTATCACAATTCCAACCGCCGTCGTTCCATTGCCATTGTAGTAGATTGGCGGCTAACTCGTCGCAGCGGCTATCGGCGATTCCGAGCGTGCAGGTTGCGAACAGTGCATTCCCCTCTTGCGATGCACACGTCCGCACCCTGCCGTCGATCACTCTCACATAGTGTTTGTTTTTTCCTTTCGCGATCCAATGATTCAATACCGCTTCTCTTAACGGGTACAGTTCTTTGCTATCAACGGGATAACCAAGCTCCGCCAGTAAAACAAGTGACCAATGTGCCCCATGCCATTTTGCGTAAACATCGTCAAGCGTGCATCCGGCAAGTAATCGTCGGGTACGATCCGACTGCTTTATGAGAATGCGCATTCGCTTAACAGACGGAGTATTTGGCGATTCACCCAGAATTGCCGTGAGGGCTCGCCAGCGCACCGACGGTTCCGCAGATTGCAGTATACGCTCGATCATTTTGTCGCTTATTGGCACAGCTCTCTCATTGCTAACTCAAGTAATAGACATGTGGTGCAGTGCCAGCTTCCGGCAACAGGGCGTGATACTTACGCGATCGCAAATGCTTACTGACTTCACTCTCGGGATCTTCAATATCTCCGAAATACATACAATGGGTTGGGCAAACCGAGACACATGCTGGATTTTTTCCTTGCTCCACCCGATGGATACAAAATGTACATTTATCGGCATAACCATCAGGATGAATGAAGCGGGCATCATAGGGACAAGCTGCGAGGCAAGCTTTGCATCCAATACACTTAACTTGTTCGACCAAGATGACCCCGCCTAAATCATGGATATGGCTGGCACCAGTCGGACAACAGTAAACACAAGGCGGATTGTCGCAGTGGTTGCAACGTTCGCTCCTCAACTCCATATGCAAGTCAGGGAATTTTCCGGTAACCTCCTGCGTCAACCAATCGCGATCAAAACCTTGCGGAACATGGTTCTCTGTTTTACATGCGATAACACAATCCATGCAACTGACGCATTTCAGCGTATCGATCACCATTGCAAAGCGCGCCATGTTACACCTCGCCCGGTACGATAGTAACGAAGTTCACATTCATCGCCGTCCCCCCCATCAACGGATCGACTCGATACTTAGTAATAAGTTGCGAATCGCTGGCACCTTTGCGGTAGGTATGCTTTACCCGCTTCACCGTGTGCCCGAATCCATGAACCATGAACACAGAATCGGGTCGAATTCGCTCAGTCACTTTTACTTTGATTGGGTCGCTGACAATACCATCTTGATTCTTCAACTTCACTTTATCGCCACTCTTTAACTCGAGTCGTAGAGCAACATCGGCATTCAACCAGATTTCATTTTCCGACATTACATCCGAAAGTAGACGATTGGTTTGGGTTCGGCTGAAAGAGTGCATCGGCGCTCGACCATATAGTAAACGGAAATATCCCGGTGGCGGTTCTTCCGGTGGGGTGAATTTGGGAATTGGATCGTATCCCGCTTGCAGCAACTGTAAGGAATAGAATTCAACTTTTCCCGATGGGGTGGGAAACTCAAGCGGCACGCCTTCTTCTTGGAAGATTGGATGATGCGCTCCGACGATTACTCCATCGCGCTTCAATTGAGCATAGTCGTAACCAGCTTTCGATAACCTTGTTGTGAAGTATTCCTCGATATCTTGCCATGGAAAGTAATGGGATAATCCTAATTTACCGGCAAGTTGCTTCGCCATCCACCAATTCGGCTTTTGATCATGCGGTGCTTTCACAACTGGCTGTCGCAATGCTATAAACGGTTCGCGGAACCATTCGACATTGAGGTCGTCGTGACGCTCGAGGTAAACCGATTCGGGGAGTATCACATCTGCCCACCCTGCAATTTCACTCGGAACAACATCGACTACGACAAGTAAATCAAAGTTTTGAATAGCTGAGATTGTCTATTTTTAACTGGGCAATGCTTGCAATAAGTTCGTAGAGTATACGAACAAAACTTTTACGGGATAAGGCTTTCCTGTGATTGTTGCTTCACGGATACCGTTCGTAATCGTCTCGTGGGCGAATGGGTATCTGTGTTCGGGATTGTCAACTTTTTCCTTTTCTGATGGTGGATAGTGCGGATAAGGATAACCGGGAACGTCAAGCGAAGCCGGAGTGTAGAAACCGCCTTTCTTGCCCCAATTTCCCATCAAAGCATTGAGTAATGCAATTGCGCGACTGCGCTGAGCATCGTCACCGTACCAAGTTACATGACGTCCAGGGTGAATGAGTGTCGCAGGGCGATAGCGCGCCATTTCCCGTGCGGTGTTACGAATTTTCTCGGGATCAATGGTTGTGACAGGATATGCCCATTCCGGCGTGTATTGTGCGATTTCAGCAGCAAATTGCTCAAATCCAAAACCATACTTTGCTACAAACTCGATATCGTATAGCCGTTCAGTTACAAGTACATTCATCCAAGCCAAGAGTAAGGCAAGATCGGTACCGGGCTTAACCGGTAAATACCATTTGGCTTTTCCGGCTGCAATTGAAAAGCGGGGATCGGCGACAATTAAAGCTGCGCCATTACCAATCGCTTCCGCGAATTCCTGCACTTGACTGTTGTGCATGTTTTCACCGAGATGCGATCCAATCAATACGATACATTGGGCGTTTTTTATATCCGTGCGTTCCGGTGAACCCACATCTTCGCCAAAGGTGAGTCGAAATCCAACATCACGGGGACCGCGACATTGAGCAAACGAGGGAGCTGTGATATTCGGCGAACCGTAAGCCTTGAAGAGATGTTTGAAGAAATTTCCACCGATGCCGTGGCTAAACAACGCCATCGCTTCAGCACCATACTGCGCTTTCATCTTCGTCATTTTATCGGCAATGTAACCGAGTGCCTCATCCCAGGTAACTTCCGTCCACTCTTCCCCACCGCGCGCTTTTCTTCGCATGAGTGGCGCTCGTAACCGGTCGGGATCGTAGTGGGCTCCTACACCGCCGGTACCCCGGGGACACAGTCTCCCGCGGCATAACGGATCTAATGGATTCCCTTCGACTTTCCACATTTTACCATCGATAACGTGTGCAATTGCGCTGCATTTCCAAAAACAGATATCGCAAAACGTAGGTATCATTTCGAGGTGGGATTTATTTTTTCCGTCGATAACGTCCGTAGCTTGTGCAACGAGTTTCGACCAATCGACAAGTGGAGCGGTTGCGGCGGCAGTGGCACCCACACCTGCAATCTTTAAAAACCTTCTTCGGGATAACGGGTCCATTTTGACCTCAACACGGGTATCGGAAATGACCGGTGGGACGTGGGAATGCTTGCGATATCGGTCATGCGCAATATATCACATAACTGATAATTTGTCAAGTCTACTATTGATTTTCTTTATATGATTGTATACGTTGTTACTACCACTTAATTTTATCTTTTACACGGAGTTGTACTACTCCTATGGAGCTTGGTAATGATCCTCGATAAACGAATGCAGGTGTTTTTGGCGGTCGCAAATGCAGGTAGTTTCAGTAAAGCAGCTCGTCAATTGGGTTTAAGTCAACCGGCACTAAGCTTTCATGTTAAGTCGCTTGAATCGGATCTTGGAGAAGAGCTTTTCAACCGGCAAGGGAGAAAAATATCACTGACTCCGGTTGGCTTAGAGCTGTTTCGCAGTGGCAATAAACTCGCCGCTCAAGTTCAAAGTATAGAGATTGAACTAACCCGTTTTAGTAAGCACATTCATAGCAAGATTGGATTGGGCGGCGATTCGCTTACTTGTGCATATACACTACCGTGGACAGTGGCTGCTTACCGAAAAGCCCATCCAGCAACAGTTTTTAGTTACCGTCACTTCAACCGAGAGTTGCTCATTGAGGGAATCGCCGAGGGGACACTCGATATTGGATTTGCGGGGAGTAAAGTAGAACACCGAAAGATCGATGTTCAACCTTGTTTCAACGATGAAGTTATTCTTGTTGCTGCCAGTAATTCTCCCGCAAAAGTGATTACCTGTGAGGGATTACGTGAATTGCCCATTATCTGGTTGACATCGGACCAAGGGCTGGAAATGGCAGTACAACAAGCGTTAAAATTACACGGAATATTGCCAAATCAATTACCTATTGCGATCGAAGTAGAAGAGTTGCCGCTTGCAAAATCATTTGTCGAGGCGGGATTCGGGGCAGCATTCATGTCACGAATAGCTGTTTTATCAGAGTTGCGAAATCATCAACTACGTGAAGTGAAAATCCATAGATTAGAGATTACTCGGACAACTTACCGGCTCACTCGAAAAGAAAAACAGCCACGTGAAAATATCAACGAGTTTATCACTTATCTACAGCAACAGCTTTGGGTGGAGAAACTCGCTTTACCCTCTTCGTGAAATGTTAAGAAGCAGCACTATCATGGCTTCCGAAAACTGATCCTTCGCTGTTGCCAAATTGGTATCTCTTGTTCGACTCGTTTCATGAAATCTGCATAATCCCGCCGCTCTGGCTTCGTCCAGAGCGCTTCCGCCATCGCGGTAATTCTTGGAAACAGCATGTATTCCAGATGGCTCCAGTTCGGGATTCGCTCGGTCCAGACATTCCCCTGTCCCCCAAGAATCGATTTACTTTGTTCGAGCGAAAGCTCGGGTGGAAAGGGATCGAATTCGTACACCCGCGCTAAGGGTAAATCATTGGGAAAAGCTTCTGGTTCGGTCTCACGGGGACCTTGGTAGTAATCGAAATAGCAGTGCGAGGTCGGCGACATAATCGCCTGATGACCTGCCTCAACAGCTGCGATACCGCCGGCAACGCCGCGCCACGACATGACAATCGCACTTTGCGCTAAGCCGCCCTCCAGAATCTCGTCCCAACCAATCGCTTGCTTGCCCCGCTCCTGCAAATGCTTAACGATTCTGTGAACGAAATAGCTTTGCAACTCTTCAAACGAGTCGATTCCTTCCGATTTCATCCGGGCATGGCAATGGGGGCACTGTTTCCAACGGACTTTCGGACACTCATCCCCGCCGATATGGATGTACTGCCCGGGAAAGAGCTCGATAACTTCATCGAGAATTGTTGTGAGAAACTCGAAGGTCGCTTCTTTACCCGAACAATAAACGTCTTCGAAGACACCCCATTCGGTCGGTACCGGTTGCACAACTCCCGTGCAACCTAATTCGGGATAGGCGGCAAGCGCTGCCCGTGAGTGACCTGGCAACTCAATTTCCGGTACGACTGTGATACAAAGAGTTTCGGCGTAGGCGACAACCTCTTCAATCTCCTCACGGGTGTAGAAGCCGCCATACCGGTTCCCGAGCGCGTCGGTACGCCATGCGCCAATTTCCGTCAATCGCGGATAGCGCTTCGATTCGATTCGCCACCCGTGATCGTCGGTTAGATGCCAATGAAAACGGTTAAATTTGTAACGGGCGAGATAGTTGAGAAAACGCTTCACTTCCGCCACGGTATAAAAATGGCGACTGACGTCGAGATGCATGCCGCGCCATGGAAACCTTGGCGCATCGGCTAATTCTACAATTGGTAACGACCAACTACCTGATTCGTGAAGGTCGACTTCAAGGAGTTGTAACAATGTCTGCGCAGCATAGAAGAAACCGTTGCGTGAATACGCCTCAATCAAACCTACTTCGTGTTGCAACTTGATAGTATACTCTTCTTCCGACTCGATCGGTTGCGCACGTTTGCGAAATTCGATACGATAGGTACGCTGATTTTCAGTTGCCAAAGGCGAGTAGAGCGTTTCCAATATTTTAAACTGCGACTGTAAGTAGGCAATGACCGAATTTGCATCCGGCTCGTTGTCAGCAACCATCCACTGGGTCGTTCCAGAGATTTTTATCGTCTCATCGCTCTCGATTATCCGATTAGGGAGTGGTATCATATTACGCTTCGTTTTTCTCATTCGATTCGCGGATGAAACCGTCATCGGTATGATCGAGTTTTCTATTCTTTAAGGTTTTGAACATTCTCCCCATATCCTTAAAACCGCCGAAGGTAAACCAGAAGACCGTTACTACTGCTAATCCGATATTGATTGCCAACTGAATTTTCCAGAAAGTCATCCAACCGGAATCGGATACCTCATGACTCAAATTGTAGATCGTCCCGTAGATGAAAACGCCGAACCACGCGAATGTCCAAACATAGTTTACAATGTAGATGATGCGATCGCCGCGGGTAAACTCTTTTCCCATTCCCAGAACTTTCCAACCGCGCTGCGCAACCGGCTCAGCATTTTCTTCACCGGGAATTGCATATTGTCCGCGGTGGAATAGTTTATCGAAGTTATAAGGCTTTCGTTTCCCTAACAGCGACACGATGACAAAAACCGCCGCCGAGAAAAACATCGACAGTCCCCAGAATTCCTGACCGTTGATGAAGAAATCTTCGATGTACTGATGAATGATGATACCAGCGACGGAAATTGCGGAACCAGTTAACATTGCCGCCCAAGCCGCTGCTGCAGTACCGTATTTCCAGTAGAGACCGCCGATAATTACTGCACCGGAACCGCCGGCAAAAATTGCACCGGTAATAGCGAAGAAGAGGAAAATGTATTGGGTTTGTTTGAACAGCAGACTAAAGAAGAAGATGAAGATTGCGACAAAAAGTATCGAGAGTCGGAGGATCAACAAGTGTTGCTTAGTCTCGAACGGACGTTTACGAATCGGTAGTATCACGTCCTGTACAAGAATGCTGCCCCATGAATGGAGATAACTATTTATCGTCGTGATAGAAGCGCACAACATCAATGCCGCAAACGCACCGATTAAGCCATTCGGCAATAAGTGCTGCAAGACTAATGGTACTTTCAATTGACTGCGAACTGCCTCAGTGCTGACGCCGCGCAATTGATCGGCGATGGTTGCAGCGAGTGCAGAAAAAGCTGGATGATTCAAAACCATAAATGCGACGATGGGAATGAAAGCAAGCATTACATTTTGCGGCATCCCCCGCCATAATCCGACGACGCCCGCCATTTTAGCTTCGTGTGCATTCTCGGCGGACGAGTTGTAACCCTGTGTCCCTTGCCACGACATGGCACTGTACAAAAATCCGACCACACCAATCAGGAAATACCACAAATTGAAGTCTTTTACATTACTGGTGTGAAAGGGGTTGATCATCGATTGGTTGGCAGGAGCCATCTTCAACGCTTCTTCTAACATTGTCCAATCAATGGTAAAGACGAAGTACAATACGATGACAACCATTGCAATATTAACGAAGACACCCTGTAAAAAGTCGGCAACAATCACCGCTACCTGCCCGCCAGAAAACACAAACCAGAGCGCAAGCGAGATGATACCAACCATTAGGAAAGCAAAAGTCGACCATTCAACTCCAAACAACTCAAACGTTTGTGGAAAACCGCAGAAGTAGAGAAAGAATCGCGCTTCAACCGCCGGAAAAATTCCCATATTGATGATCCCGGCAACAAAGGCGACGATGCCAGTGAATATCCGAAAGCTTCGATTGTAACGGATCTCAAAGAATTGGGCAAGCGTTAAGCAGCGCGTTTGCCGGAAGCGGTAGATCACCCAACCGGCAACCGTAGCGAACAATACAACGATTCCCATCGTCATACCCCACCAACTCATCGAAAAACCGGCAAGCAAATTCATCTCGAAATTTCCGACTACGGTAATCGCGCCAAGCCCGGCAACTCCACTCGATACAGCGATGATATATCTGCCGGCGGATCTTCCTGCCGATAAAAAGTCGGCAACACTACGCATGTGAGTGCGACTGGCAAACAACCCGGCAAGCATGATAACAAATACGAAGATGACAATGCTCCAATCCAAGGGCGTCAAAATCATGGATAGCTCCGTATAATGGTGGTTAGGTTAAACGGTAGAAGAATTCGATAACACATGGATTACTTACGAGCAACCGGAAATCGGACATCTACAACAACTGGTAAGTGATCGGAGGGGAAACTCGCCCGCGATGTATAATCGGTCAACGTCGCATACCGAAGAACATCGATTTGGTTGGAAACGAATATGTAATCGATGCGTTCGCCGTGAAAATCCGCCCGCGGATCGAATCCGTAGTAAGTGTATTCCGGGCCGATGGGCGGTTGTTGCGTAACAACTCGAGAATCGTAAAATGCTCGTTGCTCTCGGTTAGAACTCGTTGTCATCACGCGGTACCCGAAATCTGCAGGGGAAGAGTTGAAGTCGCCAGTTACAATTTGATGTATTTCTTGCGATAGTATTTTTCCGAGTGAATCACAAAGTTGCTTACTCCGTTGGACGAGCAGTTGGGCGCTTTCATTGCGAGCGTTGACTCCGATATGGTCGAAGTGGGTATTCATTACGAGGAAGGAAGTCGATGTGTTTTTCCGGTGAAACATCGCATAGGTTGCAATGCGCGGCAATACGGCATCCCATCCGACTGAAATCGTATCGGGCGTTGGCGAAAGCCAGAAGGTGCCGCCAAAAGTTTGCTTGCCGGGTTGCTTGCCGCCGGGCAGCGCCAATAATTCCAGCGCAGTTGTATCGTAGAAAATAGCGCAAAATTCGCCTTGCTCTTTACCATCGTCCCGTCCGACGCCAACTCTGCGATAGGTAGTTAAGTTGGAATCGAGATACTGCAATTGATGTACTAATCCCTCTTGCGTACAAAAGACTTGGGGTTGATGAAACCGGACCATCGATACGATGGTTGCTTTGCGAAAATGCCAATTGTCAAGGCTATCGCCGGGATTATCGTAGCGAAGATTGTAGGTCATAATCCTAAGATCGTCCACGGCATGCGCTTGCAAAACGAGCACAAGCGAAGCGAACATGAAAAGGTATAGATAAGAACCTTTGAGATATCGTTTCATAGGACGATTACTTTCGCGTTTGCCAAGTTCTACCAGTTTCGTCGATGTGCCAAATCCAAGTGGAATCGGCGGCTGGAATGGTTACTTCAAATCCGGAATTGGTGATATAAGCCTTTGCACCTGCGGCGGATGGGTGTTTCAACGTTTCGAGATTATCGGAAAACGGTCGTTGGGATTCCTGCCGGTTGCGTTGCCAATAGTACACTTGGCGAAGCTGCCACAATGTCTTTTCGTCAGGATTCTCGCGAATCGATGCCTTCGCCGTTCCAACCTGATTGGTGGAAAACTGTACGACACCCCACATCTCGGGATAATGCATATTAACGAGACCTTGTGGTGACCAGACCCAGTTATCTTCCGGGTATTGCTTGCCATTCATCGGATCGAGTGATTTTTTGTAACCGCTGCCAATCGATTCCGTTCGCCATTGCACGCGAGAGAAGTTCACTTTCCATTGATCGCCATCTTTCGGTGGAGAATTGCGATGGGCACATTCACTCAGCACTTTCCACGGAAAAGCGATCTCCAATGTCCAAGCGGAATCAATATCCGCCGGTTGATTGATCGTTCCGAACAGTTTTACGGCGGTCTTCAATCCGGCAATATCCCATGCGTTGACCGCTGGACCACCATCGCGGTAGGGTTTGATTAATAGCAAGTCCCAAACCGTATTCAACGCATTCATTTCAAATTCATAGTATTGGTGGGTGTCGCCATCGGGGTCGATGAACACTTCAAAATCGTTCTCGTGGAAAATGACCATGTCGCGTTTGTCGTAAGTCGCCCAGAGTTGAGGTTCTTGCAGCCATGCAGCGATGTAGAAATACTCCTCGTCCCACAACATTTTTACTTTTGTTTGAAAGCGTGGCGTTATCCGGCTACTCCCCTCGATATCGGTAAAGTCGCTTGTCCAAGAAGCGGCGGACCAGTCCACTTCGTCAAGTGCCCCATCGATAACGATTGGAGTTTGCGAACGGTAACAAACGTATTGTTGGGGAATGTAAGATATCAGAGGTACAGGGAATTTTTTCGGTAGGTCTTCCGCTCTGGTGAAACTCGTTGTACACAACAAAGCGCACACTGTAAGAACCATTGACAATCGGAGGTACTTACTACAATTCATCGTCTACTCCTTCATAACAAGCATTCAGTAAATCCTGCACCGTTCCCTCCAGCAGTCCGACAACCGTATCGGCAGCACCATAGTATAATTTGAACTCGCTCGATGGAATGGCATATCCTTCCGAATCATATTGCTCCACGATGAGACCTGATGGAAACACGACGTTGGGCACTTGTCCGATTAGTTCATATAGTTCGCGTGGCTCCAAGATATTCAAGCGACTGCGTGCGATAACGTGTTGTGGTCTCTGCAAATCTAATAATGCAACGCCAGCTTGATAAATGTTCGCACTGGCAAAATGGGTGGCAACCCCATGATACACCAATAACCAACCGTGTCGCGTTTTGACCGGCGCAGGTCCAGCGCCAATTCGTTCATCCCAATAATGCCAACGCCCTTGCAGCACACTGGCGGTTCGCTGCCAATTCCACATATCCGCCGATTTTGAAAGGACAATGGTATCGCCACTCACCGGTCCGTGCGACAAGGCAACAGTATTGGGTCGTTCCAGCAATAGGAAATTATCCGCAATGCGCTCGGGAAACAGGACTCCATTGCGGCTGTCATCCGGCGAAATCAGGTCGAGGAAATCAAACGTAACAAAATCGGTCGTTACTGCAAGCCCTAATCGGCATTCGGAGTCAAAGTCGATGGCGAAAACAATATAGTACTTATCGTCGATTGGCGTAATGCGCGCATCGTATACATGATAGTACTTCGCCGGGATCCGTTCGATCCCTCGAAAAACAATCACCCGGGGTTGGATAATGAAGCGAACGCCATCTTCGCTCTCCGCCAGCATCATTCGAGTTTCACGGCCGCGGGTTTGCACCCGGAGTAGCAGTAAATACTTATTATCAAATTTTACCGCGCTGGGATTAAACACCGACGATATATCGGTCAAGGTCGGCGAAATCGCCGGTACATCATGTCTGGTAAGGATTGGGTTGCGGGGGTTGCGGTGTATTGCCATAGTGAAATTTACGGGAGTCGAGTCGGCGATAACAACGGATTCGGGTTGATTTCAATTTTTTTCATCCCGTTCCTTACCGCTAACAATTGTGCGAGAATGCTAATCGCGATTTCCTGAGGGGTGTGAGAACCAGTCGGTAAGCCGATAGGCGAATATACGCGTTCCAATTCGGTGCGAGCGACTCCACTCTCCATCATGCGATGAAACATGGTCTGCACCTTCGATTCGCTGCCGATTACACCGATAAATTGCAATGGAAATGCCAGCAATTGTCGAAGCACCGTTTCATCGTGCGTATGACCGTGGGTCATTACAATCGCAAACGCATTGGCTGCGAGCTTCAGCTGCGATACTTGCGAATAATCTTTGACAATTGTTTGAGAAGCATGGGGATGACGTTCACGATTCGCCCACTCCGGACGATTGTCGATCACGGTTACACAAAATCCGACCGTAGGCGCAAGCGCCGACAATGCAACTGCACAATGGCCTCCACCAAAAATGTACAAATGCTCTCCGGCGCCGATTGGTTCCACCATAACAACCAATGCTCCACCACATATCATCCCCGTCTTGGCACTGTCATCCGAAATTTTCCCTAAGTCAAAGCTCCAATTCGATACGGTGCTCGGTTGCTCTTGCAGAACGCGGTCGATCGCCATTTTCTCGATCGCACCACCGCCAATCGTTCCAAAAGTATTGCCGTCTCGATACACTAACTCCCGCATCCCGGCTTTTGCCGGAGTCGATCCATCGGAAGCAACCACAGTCAACAACCACAACGACTCGGAAGCTTTGTACGCATCGACAATTCTTTGATGAATTTCTAAGGAAACATTGCGGTTACTCATAGGTCGTCCAATGTATTTACATTTTTCACGATGCCCGGATCGTCTACCTCGATTCGCCACACAGGTATCGATGAACTGAGGATTACTTCGTTTAGCGGCATTGCGAGATCGCATTCCATTAGTAACGTTTGCGCTCGATAAGGCAGCAGAATCGGATGTCCCGTTTGGTTCCGGTAAGTTGGCTTAACGATCCCAGTTCCCGTTCGTTCGAATTCGCTCATCATCGTCGATATTGTTTTTGCTTGGACAAACGGATGATCGACCGGCGTAAAAAAAAACGCCTCGCAGGGGGGAAGCGCCTGCAATCCGCAAATCACCGATGAAACCATTCCCCGCGCCGGAGCGGGATTACAAACGATCTGACACGTGGGAACCTCGCGAATCGCCCAATCATTTATCTCAGGCGATGCAACCACGACAATAGGTTGAATATTCGCATCACGAAACAGACTCGCAACCGTCGCCAGAAAACTTTTACCATTCAGTTGCGCTTGCGCTTTCGGGATGCCGAACCGGCTGCCACTCCCTGCCGCTAATATGATCGCTGCAAAAGTCATCGTTCGTAAGTAAGTCGCGTATCGTAATTGAATTCCTCAATCATGCGATCAAACTCAACGATTTCCTCCTCAAAAAGTTCCTTCCAGTATTCGGGATTCCATTGCGCATTCAGCTCTTCCACCGATTTACCTTGCTGCTCGACCCACGTATAATATTTCAGGTTATGAACCGCTTTCCGGTCGTAATAGTTCAATTCGCGGAAGGCGTCGATGCGCTGCCGCTGCAATGCGGCAACATAATCGGCAATCGCATTACGACTTTGATACGCACCATCGGACGCGGTTAACTCTTGCAATCGCGATTGATACATTTCTGCGGAGTCCGTAAACACCGTCACAATGGTATCGTTCTCGTCGTACTCGAAATATTTCGCGGTTTTTATAGCAGCGAGCAAATTACAAATACTCGAGATTCCCAATAACGGCAGATTGTTGATAGTGGTTTCCGGAATTCCAACTTGCAACAACTCTTCGCGACCCGCTGGCTCGTTGAACAACCGTAGCAGCGCCATACAATCAGCATCATCGATGGCTGCAACAGCGTCGGTATTGCGAACGTTATGAACCCACGGAATGTGCTTGTCGCCGATTCCTTCGATGCGATGCGCGCCAAAACCGTTGCGATATATTGTCGGGCATTGCAACGCTTCGGTTGCGACAATTTTCGTATCGCGATAGATGGATTTCAGGTAATCGCCAGCAGCAATCGTTCCCGCTGAACCCGTCGCAGAGATAAACGCCGCTACGCGATTCTTCGGATACCGGCTCATGAGCGCTTCTTCCAACGCCGGGCCGGTTATGTTGTAATGAAAGATCGGATTTCCGAATTCTTCAAATTGATTAAAAATGACATTGTGAGAATCAGTGCGCAGCTCGGCGCATTTATCGTAAATTTCTTTCACATTCGATTCGCATCCGGGTGTTGCAATAACTTCCGCACCAATCTCCCGCAGCCAATCGAATCGCTCCTTCGACATCTCTTCGGGTAAAATGGCAATCGCCGTACAATCGAGTAACGCACAATCGAACGCACCACCCCGACAGTAGTTTCCGGTCGAAGGCCACACCGCTTTTTGATTATCGGGATCGAATTCACCCGAAACCAGTCGCGGCACCAAGCAACCAAACGCGGCACCGACTTTGTGCGCTCCGGTAGGAAAGTACTTTCCGACCAGTCCGATAATTTTTGCCCGCACTCCGGTTAGCTCGGATGGTAATTCTATCGCATTGACTGCGCCGTATCCGCCACTCACGATATCGTTTTTCCAAGAGATGCGAAAGAGATTCAACGGGTGAACGTCCCACAACCCAACTTTCTTCAGCTTCGCCACAATGGCAGGAGAAATCGTTTCCGGGTGACGCAATTGCTGGAATGTTGGAATCAAGATATTGTGTTTTCGACAACGCTCGATAGTACGAGCGCGCACTTCCGGATCGATACGGCGAACAATTTTCGACGACATTATAGAATTCCTTTCCGCATCGTGCCTTTTTTCAATAGCGACGATAACACCGCAACCGGTTCCGGTGAGCGGGTGAGTAAAATCATCGCTGCAATCACGAACGGTTTCCATCCCGCTTCGCGGTAGGTATCCAAGCGATAGCGGTTAAACACACTGGCAGACACTTCACCGCGTTCGCAACTGACGCTGGAGATGTCGGCCGGCAGGCAATGCATATAAAGCGCAGCGCCGTTGTTCGTTTTCTTCATCAACGATTCGGTACATTCCCAGGTGCGGAAACGAGCGTTCTCCGCTAAACACTCTTTTTCCAATTTTTTAAGACCATCTTTGTCACCTTTTTGTAGCAAGGTCGTCCGGCGTTTCATCACTTCGTAAGGCGCCCACGATTTCGGATAGACAATATCGGCGCCTTCAAACGATGCTTTCATGCTATTGCTAACCGCGAATGTTCCACCGGATTCTGTGGCTTGTTGATGGGCTAATGCGATTACTTCCGGCAGTAAATCATATCCCGGCGGATGCGCTAAGGTTACCTGCATCCCGAAGCGCGTCATCAATCCGATAATGCCCTGCGGCACCGAGAGCGGCTTGCCGTAACTCGGAGAATGCGCCCACGACATTGTTATTTTCTTACCAGCGAGATTTTCCAAGGAACCGAAATGTTCGCGAAGATGCGCCAAATCGGCAAGGGATTGTGTGGGATGATCAATGTCGCATTGAAGGTTGATTACACTCGGGCGCTGCGGCAACACTCCCTCGTCAAACGATTCTTGAATTGCCGACGCAACTTCTCGCATGTATCGGTTTCCTTCGCCGAGATACATATCATCGCGGATACCGATGGTTTCGGTCATGAAGGAAATCATGGTTGCGGTTTCGCGCACGGTTTCGCCATGGGCAATTTGCGACTTAACCTCGTCAAGTTCCGAGAGCGACAATCCTAAAGCGCTGGCTGCCGAGGCAAAACTAAATCGAGTGCGAGTCGATTGGTCACGAAGAATCGAAATCGCGAGCCCGGTATCGAACATCCGGGTCGATTTTCCTTCGCGATGCAGCTCTCGCAGAATTTCCGCCGTCATCAGTAACGTGCGGATTTCGTCGGTGGTGTGCTCCCACGTCAAAAGAAAGTCGCGATTGTAAAACTTGGTTGGCAGCGATTTCAATACATTCAGGCGGTTCGGTTGTTTGGCTTGCATGTTGCTTTCCTGTTGGAGATGATTTATTGGTAAGATTCCGAAGCGGCTTCGATGGCATCGACAATCTGTTGATAGCCGGTGCAGCGACATAAATTCGGCGAAATCGCCTTGCGAATCGCTTCGCGAGTCGGCGACGGCTCTTTTTGTAAAAAGACATGGGCAGTTAGAATCATGCCCGGAATGCAGTATCCACATTGCACTGCGCCATGATCGATGAACGCTTGTTGCAGTGGATGCAGTGCTCCGTTGGGCTCGGACAGCCCCTCGATGGTAAGGATCGCTTTTCCAGCAACCTCACTAAGCGTTAGTTGGCAGGCTTTTTCGATGTTGCCGTCGATGATTATGGAGCAGCTACCGCAAAACCCGGCGCCACAGCCATCTTTCGTGCCGGTCAACAATAGGTCGTTACGGAGCCAATCAAGTAGGTTGCGATTTCTGTACTGTTCATCGACGATGAATCGTTTTCCATTGACGTTAATCTGCATGGGCAGCCTCCCGATGCAACGCGTTAACAATGCTTTTCGCGGTAATTGGTAACTGGAAGAACCGTTGTCCGGTCGCGTTATAGATGGCATTGGCAATCGCAGGCGCCATCAGTTCATTGGTCGGTTCGCCGATTCCTTTCGCACCGGAACGCGAAACTGGGTCGCGATTTTCCAAGATAATCGCTTGGATCTCTGGCACGTCGGTGGCGCGTGGTATTCGATAGGTATTGAAATTCAGCGTGGTGATTTTTCCATCGGTTGCTTTTACTTGTTCGGAAAGCGCATACCCCATCCCCATCGCGACACCACCATAGAATTGTCCCAAAACCCGTTCGCGATGAATTGCGCGACCGACATCGTGGGCGGCGACCACATTCAATACTTTCACTTTTCCGGTTGTTGCATTTACACTGACTTCCACCGCTTGACAACCGTACACCCAAGTAAAATACGCGTCGCCCTGTCCGGTCTCCTCTTCCCAACTGACTCGCGGGGCACGGTAGACGCCGAAGGCAAATGGGAACTCCTGTTGTTGGTACAACTCAGCAATCGCGTCGGCAAAAGAAATCGCATTTCCGTTGGAACGAGCGGATACGTTGCCATCAAAGAACTGAATATCCTCGGGAATTGTCGATAAACGGCTTGCTACAATCGAAGCAATCTTAGTTTTGAGAATCGTCGCAGCGTCGACCACAGCGCCGCTTCCCATCAAAGTTCCGCGCGAAGCAACAGTAGTGCCGCTATCGGGAATCGTAGCGGTGGAACTGCGGCGATAGCGTATCCGATGTTCCGGGATTCCTAACTCAGATGCAAGCAATCGAATGAATGCTGACTCTGAACCTTGACCGTTTTCATGAATTCCCACTTCGAGTAAAACCGAGCCATCGAATTGCGCATTAATGATTGCCGCACAAAAATCTTTTCCCTCAGCGCCTAAACTCATACCGCGATAACTCATGGCAAGACCAATGCCATACCATTCAGCTTGTTCCGGGTTTCCATTACTGCAGTTGGCGAGTTTTCGTTCGTAATCGCTGGCGTCCAATACAACCTGCAACGCCTGTTCCATACTCACAGTATGAGTGTCGAGCGTTTGTCCGGTAATCGTTTCGGAGCCCTGTCGCACCATATTGATGCGACGCATCGCAATAGGCGACATACCGATTTTTTCGGCGGCCATCTCAATCATCTGCTCGACAACGAAATTGATTTGCGGTGAACCGAATCCGCGCATCGCACCTGTATAGACATTGTTGGTATAGACGCCAAACGTATCGCAATGAACGTTGGGAACGACATAGGGGCCGCAGCATTGCACCGTCGACCGCCATGTGACCCACGGCGTTACCGAACAATAGGCGCCGCCATCGGCAACAATCCGGCATTTCACGGCTTGAATCGTTCCGTCGCATTTCACACCCAAGCGATAATTCACCCGGTAAGGGTGGCGTTTGTAACTCTCACGAATCGACATTTCCCGGCTATAGGTCATTTTCACCGGTTTACCAGTCAATTTTGCGGCTAATGCCGTTCGAGCGCAAACAATCGCCGCTGTATCGTCTTTTCCACCAAAACCGCCTCCCATAGCTGTTCCAATCACTTCGACATCAGCAAGTTTCAAATCGAGCAAAGTTGCGACAAAGCGGCGCGTACTAAAGGGGTGCTGCATACTGCCATGCACCTCGATAACGCCGTCGTCGCGAGGGATACAAACTGCCGATTCCGGTTCCATATAGGCGTGTTCGATGAACTGCGTTTGGAAAGTATGATCAACGATTACATCGGACTCAGCGAATCCCTGTTCGATATTGCCGCGGCGAATGCGATGCTCGTTGATGATATTGGAGGCATATTCTTCATGGATCAGCGGAGCATCCGGCGATAACGCAATTTCAGGATCAAGTACTGTCGGCAATGGCTGTGCTGTTACACGAACAAACTTCGCTGCGGCAATCGCCTGCTCGTGCGTTTCGGCGACGACTATTGCAACGACGTCGCCATGAAACCGAATCTTGTCGTCGACCAGAATCCGGAGGTCTTTCCGAATCTGTCCAAACCGCACCGTTCCGGGGACATCGGACGCGGTGATAATTGTTACGACACCAGCTTGCGTCAAGGCTTCTTGCATATCGATTGCGATGAGCGTTGCGTGAACATATTCGGTGTAAACGGGAACCGCGTGCAACATGCCGGGATAATGCAAATCGTCGGCGTACTTTGCCGCGCCGGTTACTTTTGCGACAGCGTCGTTACGCCAGCCATGGTTTATTCGGTCAGGCATAAACAATTCCCTCCCGGTTGCTTGCCTGCAACAAGTTTTCCATCGATTACTATTGGCTCGCCTTGTTTCATTACCAATGCAATCGAGAGATTTGATATTTGATCGGGATACGATTCATACACATCCGATAACGAAGATTGGATTGCGCGGGTTTCGTCCGTAAGAGTTATCATCACGATGTCGGCATCCGATCCCTTTTGTAAGATACCTTTCCGGGGATAGATGTTCAGAATTCGGGCGGGGCTTTCCGATAATCGATTTGCGAGATCGAGCAAACTGCGCTCGGTATCTGAGTGTAGTTGTGCCACCAGATGCGGCAATGCCCCGAGCCCGGCGATTCCGTTGGGAACCTTGTTTACATGATCGCGATACTTGACTTTATCCTTTTTTCGGAAGGGACAGTGATCGGTCGCAAAGATATCGAAGTAATCCGGTTGTGCCGCAAGTTCCCGGTGTATTCGCATCGTTGCAATATCCCGCAGCGGCGGCGAGCACAACCAACGGTACCCATCCAGTCGACGCAATACATCGTCGCAAAGTGTGAAATAATGCGGCGCCGTCTCGCAAGTAACATCGCTCGTTCGTTTCGTCTGTTGTAGAATCGACACACTCTCCGGCGATGATACATGCACAACGTGAAGGGGTACAACGGCATCTCGTGCGATTTCGCATACTCTCGATACGGCGACAATCTCCGCCGTTGCCGGTCGCCGCAAAGTATGACTCAACGCATTCGCATCCCCCAGTTGCACCGGAGCAATCGATTGGAGAACTGTTTCATCTTCGCAATGCACTAAGATTCGGTCAACCCGTTTCGATAGTTTTTGGAAGATGGTTTGCAATTCCGGGTAATCGAGATACAAACCGGCTTCGCGATAGGTCGTGTAGAACTTGAAAGTGCGAAAACCCTTTTCGATCCATTGGTCGATTTCCTGCCAAGCGGCTTCGTCAAACGTGGTGGGCGTTAAATGCCAACCATAATCGCACCAGCAATTATGTCCGGCTTTCCGTTTGGCGGTTTCGATTGCAGTGGTCAACGGTTGTTGCGGTTGTTGTGTTATAAAGCTCCAGATCGTTGTTATACCATTCTGAATGGCAACACAACTGCCGGTTTCATAGCTATCCGCCAAATCGAATTCGCCGATTGTATCGTCGAGATGAACGTGGAGATCGATAAATCCGGGTAATAGATGTTTCCCGCTCGCATCGATCTGTAAGGTGTCCGGCTTCGCCTCGATGTTCGGTTCTACCGCGATAATCTTTCCGGCTTCGACAAGAATGTCTGCCCTCCGGGCAACGCCGTGCGAGTAAACGGTTCCACCTGAAAGCAGCGTTTTCACGAGCGGTTGCCTCTCGACTCGGTATCAGTAACAATGCGTGCTACGGCCTCGTCCAGCGTCTTCACCGCCGCGGGCACCGTTATGCGAGCCAATGCCGGGGCGGGGTCTTTCAAGCCATGTCCGGTAATCAGCAAAACGATTTGTGTGCTCTTATCGAGATTGGCTTGCTTCGATAGATAGGGAATCGCGGCAACAGTCGTGGCGGCGGCGGGTTCCGCAAAGACACCGGAATGAGACGCCAGTATCGCCTGCGCCGACAGTATCTCTTCATCGGAAACAACAATCGTACAACCATTCGTTTTTTGTATGGCATCATAGGCAAGAAACGCATTGCTGGGCGTACTCACCGCAATCGAATCGGCGACGGTATGAGGATGCTCGACGCTCGTATATTTGCCGGACACGACAAAACGATGAATCGCCGCGGAACCTTCCGCTTGTATGCCAATTAATCGGGGAAGATGGTCGATGATTCCATGTAGAAGTAAATCAGCAAACGCTTTGTAGATGCCGCGGAGAATGACGCCGTCGCCTACCGGTATTACAATCGCATCCGGTATTCGACATTGGTTCTGGAAATAGATTTCCAACCCCGCGGTCTTCTTTCCTTCGATGGTCAACGGATGATAAGCGGTATTGCGATTCAAGCCCGGATAGGAATTCGTGTATGCCAACGATATCGCAAAAGCGTCGTCATAGGTACCTTGCACCGGAATTACCTGCGCTCCACAAAGCAACATCTGCAACAATTTTCCCCGCGGCGCTGATTCAGGCACAAAAATAATCGCCCGTTTCCCTTCGGCGGCTGCAACTGCTGCAAGCGCGCTGGCGGCATTTCCGGTCGATGCGGCGACAATCGTATCGATTCCCAATCGGTTCGCCTCACCAACGAGCAACCATGAAGCACGATCTTTTAATGAACCACTGGGATTCAGTCCATCATTCTTTATCCAAAGATTCGCATACTCGAAATAATTTCCTAACCTCTTCGCTGGATGAAATGGAGTATTCCCAACCGGAAGCTTGGGATAATACTCTGTTTCCAACGGGGTAAAAGCAGCAATCAGTTCACGAAAATTTCTTGTATCGATCTTGTTTATACTCGCGGGAAACACGACTTCGAGAACGCCGTGGAGCGGTTCGTTCGGTTTGTTTTTATTTGCACAAACCGGGCATAAGTAACGTACTTCTGCTCGCTCATACGGGTGGTTACACTCGCTGCATCGATACTGGAACAGCGTTTTCACTGAGGGTTACCTGTATAGTGAAGTTGCGCGATCAATGCCGTGTAAAACGCTACCGCTGCGCTCAAATGCTCGATCGGACACGCTTCATTCGGCGCATGGGCGTACACTTCATTCCCCGGTCCGAAACCGATACAAGGAATGTGATGCATGCCGGCAATGGCAACACCATTGGTACTAAATGTCCATTTATCGACGATTGGCTCGCGCTGCAAGGTTTCCCGAAACGCTGTAGTTGCGGCTTGTAAGTACGGCGAATCCGCCGGCAAAACCCAAGTCGGATAATACTTTTCGGTGGGGTAGATTTTCCCGGTGTAGGCGGCTTCTTCGTACGTCAATACTTCGATCAAGGCGTCGCCGCAACCAGCAAGATTCGCCGCATCGCGCACCTCCGCCACTGCCGATTCTTTCGTTTCACCTACTGTTAGCCTGCGATCCAATTGAATGCTGGCGGCATCGGGGACCGCGCATTGCGAAGGGGAGTTGAAAAATACTTGTGTGACCGTTACTGAACCTTTTCCTAAAAAGGGATCGGTGCGCAGCCGTTTATGCAGCTGCTCGATTTCGAGGGCAATGCGGGCAATCTTGTAAATCGCGTTATCGCCCCGTTCTGGAGCTGAACCGTGCGCGCTCACCCCTTTCACGTGCACCATCATTTCCATCCGGCCGCGGTGACCACGATAGATATTCAAATTGGTTGGTTCGGTAATCACGACTAATTCGGGGCGAATGTTGTCTTCTTGAATCAAGTGCTGCCAGCAGAGACCGTCACAATCTTCTTCCATCACCGTACCGGTAAACAACAGAGTAAATTCTTGGGTGAGGTTTAACTCCTTGATCAATTTTGCCGCGTACACCATTGCCGCCATGCCGCCTTTTTGATCAACGGTTCCGCGTCCCCAAATCTTTCCATCTTCGATTTTTGGCGTGAAGGGATCAAACGACCAATTACTCAGCTCTCCGGCATACACCGTATCGATATGAGCATCGAACGCGATGATTCGTTTACCATTGCCAATCCGTCCGATAATACTGCCCAGCGCATCGATCCGGATTTCGTCGAATCCGACCCGACGCATTTCGGCGGCAATGACATCGATCACGTTGCGTTCTTTTCCAGAGAAGGAAGGCGTGCGAATCAAATCGGCAAGAAAGCGGGTGGTTTCCGATTCCAATTCCTTAGCCCGATTGCGAATGATGTTGAAAATATTTTCCATCGTACTTTCCATTGTTATTGCATCTTCTGCCATAGTATTTGCGATAACTCGCGCGATTTCGCGACGATACCCTCAAGATCGAGATCGAGTGTTAGTTGTTTGTTTCGCATTAAAATGTTGCCGTTTACAATCGTCGTATCGACTGCCGCATTGGCGATACCGAATACTAAATGACCAAACAGTGTCTCATTATTGAAGGGGGTCGGCGGATCGTAATCGACTAAGATGATATCGGCGGCAGCGCCTTCGGTGAGTTCTCCGATTTTTTGATTCCAAAGGTTCGACGCCAGTTTCGCATTGTTTACAAAAAGCGTATTCACGGTTTCGATAAACGCGGCAGATGCATCGTCATTCCGGAGATGCTGACACCACAAGGCAACGCGCAGCTCTTCCGGCATCTTCACCGTCATCGCATCGGTGCCTAATACGACCTGCACGCCAGCTTGCGACAGCTTGAGCATATCCATGATACCGACAGCGTTGTTTAAGTTCGATTGCGGATTGTGTGCAACATAAGTACCCGTCTCCGCAAGCAATTCGATTTCCTTATCATTGACATGGACGCAATGAGCGGCAATACTCTGTTCGCCTAAAATGCTAAAATCGTGCAGCCGCTCGATGACTCGTTTGCCATACTTATTCTGCGTGATTGTTTGATCGGCAACCGCTTCCGCCGCATGAATGTGAAAGCCAGCTCCAACTTGTATTCCGGCAGATGCCGCACGTTGCAGCGTCGCATCGGTCAGCGTGAACGAGGCATGTAGACCAAACAGCGCACGGAGAAGATTCGCCTCCGACCGATTGCATTCCTGCAGGAAATTGATATTCTCATCGATTCCTTCTTGCGCAACTTGTTCGCCGTCGCGATCCGACACTTCGTAGCATAAACAGGCGCGAAGTCGACAATCGGTTACCGCTTGCGCGATAGCAGACAGCGAGCCGCGCACCGCAAGCGGACTGGCGTGATGGTCGATGAATGTCGTCGTGCCGTGGCGAATCGCCTCGATAAGCGCGATGTATGCACTGTATCGACAATCTTCCAATGTCAATGCTTTATCGAGTTTCCACCAGAGTGTGCGCAGCTTTCCGGGAAAATCGGGTACCGCTTCCAACCAATACATCCCGCGCGCGAACGTGCTATAGAAATGCATGTGAGCGTTGATGTAGCCGGGCATCACCAACTTGCCAGCAGCCGAAATCTCGATGTCGGCATGAGCGGTACATTCCGAATCGGGCATGATTGCGGAGATTATTCCTTGCTCAATCAGGACGGAATGATTTGGCAAAACCCGTGGATTATTGCCCAACGTGATCACCGTTCCATTCCGGATTAGAAGAGTTGTTTGTGGATTTTTCATCAATGCTCCCGCAATACGGATAACTCTTGTTCGGAACGGGGTCGCATATACAATGCTCCGGAGAAGCACTTCTGCATACAGAGTGAACAACCGATGCACTTCGATGGGTCAGTGACCGGAATCTGCTCGTCGGTTAGTTCGATTGCGAGATACGGGCAGCGAGTACAATTACCGCAGTGCTTGCAAAGTAATGGATCGACCGCAGAGATTTTCTTAGTGGCAGTTATTTCATCGAATTGCAGGATCGGAAATGGCAGGGCACAACCGATGAGTTCCGATATAGAGAGGAATCCACGATCCTGCAGGAGATAACTCAAACCAGAATGCAACTCGTCGATAATGCCGTATCCGTATTTCAAAACGATGGTACAGAATTGCACGGTGGATGCGCCTAAGGCGAGGAAATTTGCTGCCGATTTATAATCCATCGGGCCGCCATTTCCTGAAATAGTAACCCCGCTCCCCGCCGCCTTTGCCAATGTCAGATTACTTATCGGCGTAACGCCATCCCCGGATAGCCCCACGACGTATCCATCGTCCCAGTTACGATGCCCGGGACGAAACTCGAGCGCCGGAAAACTGTTTGCTAACGTCACGCCCGCTTTTTTGTTGGGATAGCGCGTCAATACTTCATGAATTGCCTGTAGTATCGGTTGAATCGCGGTTACCGCGCCGGTTAACTTGAACAACTTAGGTACATTCGGATCGGAGATTTTCATCACCCAATCGATAATTTTCGCCGTTAGTTCGGCATTCTGCGAGACGATATCGCCGTGAGTGCCATCTCCGCCCTGGGGACAAGAGAGGCTATACTCAATTCCCATCGCCCCAGCTGCTTCCAGCTTACGGGTGTTCGATTGCCAAATGTTGCGATCATACTCATCGTCGCCGGAAACCGGGCCACCAGTGGAAGCAATGGTTAGTCGATCCGGAAACTCGCGTACCAATTTCTCAATCTCGCCGCAAACCCGTTGCAAAGAGTGTCCGGAAACGTTATCGCAATTGCCATAGGTAAGTTTGTTGTGTATGAACATGTACTCGGCGGGAATATGGATAGGTACATCATCGAATGCGGTTTTCATCACACCGCCCGGCCAACCGGCACGATAGGCTTTTGCCATCTGCTCGTAACCGTCGGTTGGTGGTGCTGCCGATAGCAAAAACGGAGACGCAATCGTACGACCGAAAAACGACGAGGTTAAGGGAACCGGCAATAGTTTTCGTCCCAGCAATGTAATCCGGCTTTTGACGGGCTTCTCCGGGATGGGTCGCGCCTCGACCAAATGCAATTGTTCGAGAATATTTTGGGCGGCGTTTTTACCCGCAGCAACCGCTTCCACGACAGTCGTCGGACCATTCGAGCAATCGCCAGCGTAGAGAATATTCGGATGATCGACCCGAGGTTGGGTATTTCTTGCTCCGATTGCTATCACGACAAAATCGGCTTTTCGGGAAATCGAAGGTTCTTGCTCAACCGGTACAACCGCCCGGGGACTGAATTCCAGACCATCGGGCAATTCGACGCTGGATGTTTCTACTCCGGTAATTTTCTCATCGGCAACCAGTATCGCGTTTACTTTAGTACGTTCGATTAACTGGACACCGGAATGTCGAAGCTCCTTCCATTCAAATTCAGTAAGCGGTAACTCCGACAATTTCTCCAGCGCGATCATCGTAACCTGCGAACCCGCTCGAATCGCCGTTATAGCGCAATCGACCGCGATAGCGCCACCACCGATTACTACGACTTTTTTCGAGGACAACGCTGAATGATCTTGTTGCTTGAGAAATGCTTTCCATGTTGTCGAATATTCGATGTTAGGAATTGGTAGAGTCAACGGTTCGGGTAATCCCGTCGCGACAATCACAGCGTGATACCCTTGCGATAACAGCGTTTCCGGGTGTTCGACCGATTCGTGGAAACGAAACTCGATGTTACCCAATTGACGAATGAAATTGAGATCGGCGTCCAATATGGCGGGGTCGAGTCGATAGGAGGGAATCCAGCGGCACATTCCACCCGCTTCACTCTCCGCATCAAACAGCGTGACATCGCACCCAGCTTGCGCCAAGACTGCCGCTGCGCCTAATCCAGCAGGTCCACACCCGACGATTGCTACTCGTTTTCCGGTTGGTTTCGCGATGGTAAAGTCCGCGATTTGCGAATGTTCGCGAGCCTTCCGAATGATCGTCGATTGCACTGCCGGGATTCCACTGAGCGATCCATCGTCCGGTACACACACGCTTTCATGCAATGATAATCGGGGCAAACACTACCACAGATTCCCCCTAATGGATTGCTGCCAAGGATGATTGCGGCTGCCCGGGTGTAATCGAAACTTGCGCCAACTTTGGCAGCCATGATAAAATCGGCGGGCGAACAATCGGCAGGACAGGCGTTGCGACACGGCTTTTCCTCGCAAAATTCGCATTTCGCTGTTTCGCGTTTGAACTGAGCATCGGTAAGAAACATCGATTCGGCAAGATTCATACAATAGACTTTCTTTCGGTTTACTGGTTCGTCGCGTCGCGCAATTTTTCCGCAGCCAGTAGAATTGCTTCCGGTGTTGCTGGGTGTGAAAGCTTCACGGGAGTTCCCGTCTTTGCGATCGATGCAAGTGCATTCTGAATTGCAAAGAAACAAGCTTCGCCATAGATCAAGGGCGGCTCGCCGATGCCTTTACTTTGCCGGACGCTGGCATACTCCCGTTCACATTCCACCAATTCAACGGTCATTCGCTCGGGTACATCCTGGATGGTTGGCAACTTGTATGTTGACGGAGAGATTGCTAAGTAATGTCCCTTCTCTGGGTCGTAAGGAAGTTCTTCCATCGTACACCAGCCGACTCCTTGCGTAAATGCGCCAACGATTTGTCCGCGGTCGATTTCCGGATTAAGCGATTTGCCGCATTCATGCAATAGGTGGACATCGAGCATCCGAAAATTGCCATTCCTCAAATCGATTTCTACATGTACGAGTCCGCACCCATACACGAAATAGAAAAATGGCGAACCATGATACTTCTCGCGATCAAAGAAAATATCCGGTGTGCGATAGTATCCGTGAGCGCCTAACGGCACTCGCTCCAAATAGGCTGTATGAATTATTTCGACAAATGAGTAAACCCGCTGGGGAAAATTTGTTGCGTAAACTTGATTGTCCAGAAAAACTATCTCGTCAACCGTAACGGACTGGTGAAACTCTTTCTCATACTTTACAGCAGCGACATTCGCTAACCGATTACGAAGCTCAATCGCGGCTGTACGGGCGGCATTTCCGTTCAAGTCGCTGCCGGAGGATGCCGCGGTCGGCGAAGCGTTGCCGACCCGTTTTGTATTCGACGACTCGACCCGGATATGCGAGAGCGAGATACCCAATTCCGCTGAAACAACTTGCGCGACTTTGGTATTCAGCGCCTGACCCATCTCAATACCGCCGTGACTGAGCGATACGGTGCCATCCTGATAAATCCACACCAACGCCGATGCTTGATTTAGAAACGATGCTGTAAAGGATATTCCGAATTTTATCGGAAGGATCGATACACCCCGTTTGACATCGGAATGCTCAGCGTTGAATTTCGCGTTGTCGGCGAGCAGCTCCTCGTACTTCGCGTCTTTGGTTAATTGAGTGAGCAATGCGCGGTTGGACGCTTCCTGCACGATTTCACCGAAGGGGGTAGTTTGCCCACTTTCATAAAGATTTCGTAGGCGAATCGTTAACGGGTCGAGATGTAGCTTCTCCGCAATCCGTTCGATAGCCGTTTCGATCGCAAATATTCCCTGCGGTGCGCCAAAGCCGCGGAACGCAGTGTTCGGCGGCAAATTCGTGCGACAGGCTCGGCCAGTGATTTTAACATTCGGTAAGAAATATGCGTTGTCGGCGTGCAACATCGCTCGATCCAGAATTGCCAGCGACAAATCGACGCATGCTCCGCCATTCGCATTGAGTTCCACTTCGTAAGCGGTGATACGCCCATCATACTTACAACCGATGCGGAAGCGAATCTCGAAGGGGTGTCGTTTCCCGGTTGCAATCATGTCCTCTTTGCGATTGAGGACAAGTTCCACCGGCTTCCCTGTGCGATTACACCCAAGCGCGGCAAGGCATGACCAGAGCACTGGAGAACGTTCTTTTCCACCAAAACCGCCACCGATACGGGGAACGTCGACGACGATATCCGAACACTGTAATCCCAACACTCGTGCCGCGATTTCCTGCACTTCCGATGCACTCTGGGTCGACGAATACAAAGTGATTTCACGGTCTTCGCCCGGTACTGCGAGGCAACGTTGCGTCTCAAGATAGAAATGTTCCTGTCCGCCGGTTGTTAACGTTTCTTCGACAATGCAATCCGCCTCGGCGAAGCCGTCCGCGAGATTGCCGCGCGCGATGATGCGGGGTTGAACAAACAAACTGTTTCGCGCAATCGCTTCGGCGATTGTGAGCACTGGTTCTAACGGTTCATATTCGATTTGAATCGCATTCACGCCTTGTTCGGCTATCCACAACGTTTCGGCGATAACAATCGCTATCGGTTGTCCGATGTAAAGTACTTCGGAGGCTGCTAATAACGGTTCATCGGGTTGAATGTGTCCAATCTGGTTTACACCAGGAATATCGTGATGGGTTAGTACCGCCGATATGCCCACGATTTTTTTCGCTTCTGTTACGTCGACATTAACGATTCGGGCATGGGCATGCTGACTAAACAACAATTTCGCATACAGTTTCGGTGTGCCGGTTGGCATATCGTCGACAAACCGCGATGTACCACTGAGATGTAAATGTCCCGAGAGATGGTGGGGAGAACGATTTTCACGATTGGATTCGGAGTTGTCACTCATGATTTCCTCCGATTGATTTTACGCTCGCAGTAAGCTTCGATAGATGGTAGCGAATATGATTCTTGAGGAGGATTCGACGGTATTCTGCCGAACCACGCACATCCGAGATTGGATGAAACACTCGCAATACAGTGTCTTGGCATTCTCGAATCACTGTTTCGTCGGGAATTCTCCTAAGCAATAATTGCGGTAAATCGTTACACAACATCGGTGTCTTAGCAACACCACCAAAGGCGAACCGACATGCCACGATGCGACCATCGATGATGTTTGCAGTGAATGCAGAGTTAACGGAGGCGATATCTACGGCCACCCGTTTCGACGATTTCCAAAAAGATGCAAAATCACTTGCAACAGGAATTCGGATAGTTGTTATCACCTCATCCGGTTGCAGCGCTGTTTTCCGGTAATCGAGATAAAAGTCATCTATCGGTATTTCGCGGGTACCGCGGGGAGATAACAACTCGATAATTGCGCCATACGCCAGTAGTGCGACCGAGCCATCGGCAATGGGTGAAGCATGAGCAACATTGCCGGCTAACGTCGCGACATTGCGGATTTGATGGGAACCAAGCATCTGTAACGCGTCACAAAGCATCGGTAAATGCTGACGAATGTCCAAACTCGTCAACAACTCCTGCATTGTCACTGCGCCACCGATGAAAACGTTATCCCCAACCCGTTCCAACCGTTTCAACTCCGGGATTGTTGATAGATCGATTAAGTGTTGCGCAAATTTTCGATGAACATTTTGTTCGACAAAAACATCTGTGCCCCCATTTACAAAGCGGAACTCATTTCTTGTGAGCGAAGATAGAACGGTGGTCAACTCGGAATAAGATACAGGCTTGTGATAGGAAATCGTTTCGCGGATCTCTTTGCTGTTTTGGAAGTGTGGTTCGATTTTTTTTGCAAACGATTGTAATTGCATTGCAACTTCGGTGCAGTAATCGGGAAGAATTGCATTCGGAGAATTGCGTTGTAGCGTATGGGTAATATCGCGTGCGGCACTCAGAATCGTTATGTAACCGGTGCACCGACATAGATTTCCTTCTAACGCAGTCTTTATTTGCTGTTCGGTTGGATCCGCGATTTCAGCGAACAAACAAAACATCGACATGACAATCCCGGGCGTACAATACCCGCATTGTACCGCATGATTATCCAAGAGTTTCTGTTGGATCAAGTGGAGGGAACCGCTGTCAGCCAACCCCTCTACGGTTATCACTACTTTACCATGTAACTGAATTGCCGCAAATAGACAGGAGTTAATAGCACGATACCGGAAGTGTTGGTGGTTCCACTCTCCGATTGCAATGGTACAGGCGCCGCAATCCCCTTCGGCACAACCTTCCTTAACCCCACGCAAATGCATTCGTTCCCGCAGCAATTCCAATGCCGTTTCATCGGGACGAACGGATTCCTCCCGCAATGCTCCATTGAGGTAAAAAGCGATTCGGTAGTTTCTGTTCGCTACTTCCATTTCCACTCCCACACAAAACGGTAGTGGTTTCAAAATGTTATGAGAATAACAACCAGCTTCGGCGAAAATTCATCAGCCAAGCGGGCATCGGTTTCTGTGTCGTCGAAGGAGTTTGGGTAACGTGGCGAGACCGCGATGGGGGACGTCCGTTGCTTACTGTAAAAAATACGGCAAGTTTCTTGCCATCACAACTATCACTTACGAATAACAGTTTTCGCAACAGCAAAATCAAAGAAGAACTTAAGAAAACTGTTTTATGCCTTTATTGCATTACGTTGTTGATGAACTATATATTCACAAATAATCATATAATTATATTGCTAACTAAAATTCGTCTCATATATCTGGTTTTCTATCAACATCTACGATCATATTGCGCAAATATTCACAATAAGAACACTATTCATTGATAATACGATAATCATGTCTGTGGTCGTCAGAACCTCTTGAGGAGACCTGTGACTATTTCAATTTACACTAATACTATCGACATTCACATTTGTTTTTCGTAAAAGTTGTTTTTTACAATATCCCTTCAGGGGTTATCGATAATTCATTTCTCTAAACAAACAACGCAATAGCAAATTACTCTTGCATGCCATCTTTTCTAAGTGCTTAATAAAGCTTGCCTTTTTGTTGAATCATCGTATCTTTCAAGTGGCATCCTTGTTTTACCCCCTCGCTTGCCATCCCATCAGTACTCATCCCTCAGTTAACTACCATGGAGGAGTTATGTTAAATGTTCTATATAAAGTGCAAGCTCGAATAATGGGAGTTTCGCTTACACTTTTTCTTTTCGTGTTTGCAACTTACCAATGTGCTTCTGCAGCCGCAGCAGTCAAAACTTATGGTTACTTCTCTGCAATTTATGAGGATACAGGAAAAATGCCGGACGATTCAAACGATCCGGGAGAGTTCGGTATCCCTCACTTGAACTTGATGTTTCAATCAACGATTAGCAACGACTTTCGAACCTATCTGAATCTGTTTGCCGATGGCGCAGAAGCGGTTGAAATTCGAAATGTTTGGGGGGAATATACTTACCGTGACTATCTCAAGTTTCGTGTCGGCAAACTGTATCGGCCCTTCGATCTTTTCAATGAAAAGTTAGATGCACTGCCAACCCATAACTGCATCGAACCACCGGAACTGTTCGATAAAGATCATTTGATGATTCCCCGAGTTGGGGATTTCATGGTTCACGGAACTCACCCACTCGCTGGTCACTTGATGAAGTATTCATTCACAACCGGGAACAATGAAGTCGTCTCCTCATCAAAACCGGTATCGTGGGATTTGAACTACAACCCTGGAAACATTTTGATCGGCACCTCCGGATACTACGCGAATGAAAAAGCCGGTTCACCAGTTGCTTTAGGCGATGGCGCTCCTACCGGTGGGATTCTGCCTTGGATGAAGAGTGATAAGTATATGGTACTTGGCGGTTATGTACAAGCAAAGTGGGAAAATTTGTTGGTACAAGCGGCATATTGGACAGCAGATCACAAAGCAATCCGGGATACTGCTTTGGTACGAACACTCAGTACTTCTACTTATCTAAACGCCGATCAACAGAAGCGTTTCGGATTGAATTCTGCAGTGCTGAATGAAAATGGCGACCATACTATCGACA
>JAOTSC010000012.1 GCA_030247525.1 bacterium
ATCAAAACCTAAGTGGCTAATCGTCAATAATAAACTGGGATGGGTCGCTTCAACCGCTTCTAACAGCCGCTCGACAAAGGTGTTGCGCTGCCAAAAGGAAATCTCGACAACAGTGACTCCTTCAGCCCGCAGCGCTGCCAAGAGCTCGCTCTCAAGGTGATACCCGCTTTTCAAGTATAGCACTACCGGTTGTAAGCCCGGTTGCTTCCTTCGCTGAGGAGTTTCTTTCGTTGTAGGTTTCTTGACTGGATAACTCGCCAATCCGAGTGAGCTTAGCTCCGGAGACCTATAAAATGGCGTTTCCAAGGAACTGCGAAAACATTGCCATTCGACGTGATGATCCGACAGTAACGGCGACTCGGGACGATGCTTTTCTAAAAATGCCCGCGCATCGGGATCAGGATCATCCAATATTAGTAGACTAAAATCGGGCAGCTTTTGTAGAAACAATTCAGCTGCATACCCCAAACCAACGCCACACCAACGATAGATTAACTGCTCGCCGCGGGGATGTAATTGAGCCGCAATTCGTTCCGCTTCCTGTTGTGGATCAATCCTGCTATGGATGTGAACAACCCTACCGTCGTCGTGAACCCAACGTGCGCTAAGTTTCCCGGATTTTGCGACAAACGCTTCCTTGTGCCAACCATTCATGACACACCTGCCGCAGTTATTACCGTTGTTTTCCTCCGGTTTCCGTAAGAGTTTTCGATGCGTTGTAATTCAGAAAACAGCTGTTCTCCGATGCGCAGAATATCGTGGTACAATTGCAAAGTCTGTGGTGCAATTTCTTCGATTTGGGTACCAGTGAGCGCATCTTTTCCAGAGACAAACATCGACAACAACGGTCGCCAGACGGTATGTACGATTCCAATACGATGAATCTCGCTGTCGATTTGTTCGAGCGCTTCACCTAATTGAACAATTTGTTGGAAGTCACGTTGCGAACTGCATTGGCAGAGGAGATTTGCATCGCGGATACCATCGTATAGTAAGTTTAGGATGTGTTGTAACGCAGCAAACCGACTCGATAGTTTGGCGACGGCTTCGGGAATAGAAGATGGAATATATTCGCGCTGGAGCCGCAAATCGACGCTGTCCGAAATCGTAGAGACTGCCGGACGATGTGCCAATTCCCGTTTCCAAACCTCCGCCCAAACCACTGCAACCAATTCCTCCGGTGTCGCATATTCGGGAACATCGCGTATCAATTCCCAAAATCCATTTTCATCGAATCCGGTCGTCCAAACGCGAACATCATTGGCAATCCCCTTTCCCGGCGGAAGCTGGAGGGCTGCGGCAACTTCGGTCCAAACCGATTCGACATCGAGCACTTCATGGCAACGGTAATGCAAACATTCGACGTGAAAACTACAGGGATAACAGGGGATTGTCGCTTCCATCACCCGGCTGCCGGCTTGATATGGGCCTGTTTCGTGAGATAGTGGTGTACCGAGATTGAGCGAAATGACTGGCGTTGCCATGCAGACCGCTACATGCATGGTTCCTGTGTCGTTGGTCAATAAAAGGCGGCAACGTTTGAGTAATGCCGCTAACTCTGCTACACTGGTTTTCCCGGCGGCATTCCAGGAACCGGAAACTGATTTTGCAAGCGGCTCGATACGGGGTAGTTCGTTTTCCGCGCCGACCCAAACCGGTGTGATTCCGTTTTGTACCAATCGCTTGGCAATCTCGGTAAACGAGGCGGGTGTCCACTCTTTGTTCGGTTGCGACGCCCCCGTTTGGATCGCTACTAATGTCCGGCTGGCAAATCCTTGGCGATGAATTTGTTCGTCAACTTGGCTCTGTACATCATCGGAAACGTGGAACGAAAGTGGTTCTCCGGGATGAAAGCCGGCGATACCAGATTGAATATCGACGAGATTGATTCGATTTTGTCCGCGATTCAAATTCGCTAAAAAGAAGTAACGGCTCCACGGTTCGCGGACTGCTCGATAACCAAACTCATCGAAGATGAGACCACGCGTTTCAGGAGCATTCAATAAATGACAAAAAAGCGCCGTAAGTCGATTATGGGTTAAGTTTACAACTAAATCATACTGTTCTGTTTGTAGCGCAGCAATTTGACTACGCAGCGATTGATGCAGCGTTACCAATGCTTCCGGCTTACGAGATTGGTCGAGAACTTCGCCAAAATCGAAAGGTAGAATCTTTGCAACATGATGAATCCCGTTCGCAACATCGACGAATTTTCTTGCTACACTAAGATGTACTTCGGTTGTAGGATGAAGGTGGTGGAAAGCGTTAAGTATCGGAGTAAGTTGCAATAAATCGCCCATCCGGTTCCATGATACCAGCAATACTTTCCGGTATGAACCGGCTTTATCGGGAAATCCTCTGGGGGGAAAGGGGGAGTTGTTGTTCGTCATGGATAGCGCTTCCTATTGATCGGAAAGCGCTAACCGTGGCGCTATCGAAAGTAGTTCGCGAAATTGGTTCGGAACGTAGTGTTCCAATTGTCTAACGACATCTTCCGGAATACCCGGTTCGTTGGCGATGCGGCGGAGATGTTTCCGGATGCGATGCAATACTAAACGTAATGCCCGATCCTCTTCATCAAAGGCACCCATGATCGCGTAGGAAAACCGGTCGAATGTCAGCGTAGACAACGGAACAGCAAACCCTTCCGCTAGTTGTGCGACAAGAGCCATTTGTTGGGTGGATTGAGACTGCAATGTCGTGCACGCAGCATTCATCGATGCAAGCTGATCAGGAAGATTGACATTTGACCATATTTCGCGAAACATCTTTTCGGTTTGCTGAAGCGAACTTAACAAACCAGTTAGTAAAATCTGAGTGCGAAAAATCGCCGGCAATTGCTCCGGTAATGCCACTTGATCGATGGCGTTTCTAATCGCTAAATACCGGGGATCAGTGTTCGGATCGTACTTCTCCCGCCACCCTTTATCCAGTCCCAGCGCTTTCGAGAGCTTTGCCCCGCAAGCGTGATACACTTTCACATCGGTGCGGATGCCGAACCGCCAGCCGCTTTGCGCCAACACATTCGCATAGCCGCCATCTTCCAACTCGAATTCCCCGCGACCACGAAACGGAAACCCGCCCACCGCATGAAATAGCGCGCGTGGCGTCGCGGCGCACCATCCGCCGACGATTCCCGTTTCAATCGTCCCACCGTCCGATAGCCTTTCGAGCTGTGTTGGAAAACTGCTGGAATCGGCACGATTTCCGCTTGTCCATTCGTCCTGCCAAACATCGGTAGAAACATACCCAATCCGATTACCGTGAATTAGCGCATCGGTAAGTTTGCGATCCCATCCATCGGGAAACCGAATGACATCATCATCCACTTCGATCAATACCGGCGCGGAAAGACTGAACATCGCTGAATTGTAAGCTTGAGTTCCTTGGTTTTCACAATGATGAATCACTCGAAAACTAACAATGTTCGGGAAGCGGTTTCGATAAGGAAAACGATCTAAAAACTCACCGGTTCCATCGTCGGAACCGTTGTTTATTATGAGGATTTCCGATGGCATTGACAAGGTGCGCAACATTGCCGGCAGCGCCAGCCGTAGTAACGGCAGACGATTCCGGGTAAGCATCACTATTCCTGTCATCGGTTCCATAGCGTTGTAAAGCGGGTAATCAGTTAGATTACGCCACGCTCTTTCCCCCATCGGTAAAATTCGTGAATCAGCATCAGCACCGCTTCGGTTGAACTCAATTCTTCGTGACGGTGTTCGATCTCATCGGCGATATCGGCAATTGTAATTTGCTTACGGGCTTGAAAACGCTTGAGATATTGATTGAGTTCGGGATCGTCCTTCGATTGCTCCAGCCACTGTTTGAGATAGAGCTGTCCCGGTTCTCGATGGGATACTGGCGTCTTTTGCGCAAACACGACACCTAACAATTCTTCCATTCGGTGGGTGTAGCAGTGATCATGCATGACTCGCTTAAGAGCGAGGTCCGCTTCACGTGTCCGTATCGTATCGTCGATTAACACATCGGAAATTCGCTGCCGGAATTGTTCGATGGTGGTTACCGGATCAATCTCACCCCCTGTAAACAATTCCGGGAGCAACGACCTTCGATCGAGAACCTGATACGCGCCGCAGGCAGCTAATTCAAATGTTCTCGGATTAACGAAATCGCCGTCGGGATTTATCGTTTCGTGATACGTACTCGAATGTAGATTGATGTTAACTTTCGTAGCGCTGAAGATCTTTACTGCTTCGTCTGTCGCGATTCGCCTTCCGCTTTCCTGTACAGCATGTTGCAAGGAATCGGCGCCCTTCCAGCCATCACCCCAGATTTTAAAGTCGAGATCGAGCAGCGACAAAAACGCATTTCTCCGGTTATAGTATCCTGCCCCGACAAACGACACCTCGGAACCATATTGCTCGATTTCTGGTGCGGAAAGCTCTTGTCGATGGTGAATCGATGGATCGGCGGCAGCAGGTAAATAGTGAACGTATGCTCCAGCTTTCGTCAACTCATGACACCACTCGCCCCGTTGGATCGTAAAGAAATAGTCGACAGCGGGCGCAACCGCTTTGAAGTAAGGGAACAACCGGTAATCTTCAACGAACCAAAATGCGGTGGCGATTCCCGATGCCCGCAGTTCTTGCCAAACACTGCCGGAGACCGGTGCTTGTGCCAGCGCAAGCACCAAATCGGGACGGAATTCTGCCGCCAACGCGGTAATACGTTCCGCTGCAAATTGTACGAGCAAAGCAGTCAATTGTTGTTGATGTTCAGCACGTTGGGTTATTGCATCGATTTCTTTGCGAATCGGATCGAGGAGAGCGTTATCGAGCAACTCGACGGTACATCCGAGTTCACGCAAAGCATTGGTGCAGTATAGTGCCATCGGATACGAACCGCCGTAAATCGGCGAGATGACTAACACCCGCGGTGGTTGTTGGCGTAATGTTTTGCGAAACTGGAGGCGGGCGACAATTCCGCTATTATCCCATTTGGAAGCTTCTGGATACCCTTCGATTATTGTTACATCATTGCCACTTGCCGCGAAAATATCATCGGTGATTTTCGTCGCATCGATCCGCCTTGCCAGCGAAAAGACGCGAATGTTTCCTGCGGAAAAACGTTGTTGTAACTCAGTAACAAATTTGTCAACGGGCTCTAAAACGACAATAGTTGCATTAGGCTGCTTTTCGCGTAACGTAGCAACGCCATACCCCAAACCAGCGCCGATTACGACGATGGTTTTACAATCTGGCACATTTGCTGCCCACCGCTCCGCTTCCCGCAATGGGTTGAATTTGCTGTGCAATAGCTTGCCATTCACTCGAACGGTCGGTGTTCCATCCGATGCGGGGAACCGCTCGATTGTCCATTGATCGGGGCGCATTATCCCGCCCTCGCCATCGAAATGCGTTTCGATTCTTTAAGTGATTCCAATTCGGTGAGCGACCAATGCAAGGTTGTCAAAAGATTTTCCTCGATGGACTCCGGAAACAACGGATATGGCTTGCTATCCGGTTCATACCGCCGGTCTTCCCAATGCAAAAGTCGTTTCTCCAGCGAACAAAACGGTTCATGAGCAGCGATGGTTTCGTTGGGAATGCGATGGGTGAGAAATGCTTGCAGCCAATCGCGAATTCGTTGCTGTTGGCTGGTAACTTGCGGTCCGGTCATTTCTATCCGGGATAAGCGTGAAGTATCGTAGCGAAACTCACCGGAGAATTCTGGAGAGAACTTGCTGGGGTCATTCAAAAATTGCTTCAGTGAGAATGCCCAATCGTCGCTCTCTACGCCTTGCTCGCGCCAACACCCGGCGGCAATAGAACCGATCGCGCCGGTGGTAAACGGGTAGGCTTTGTTCTCGTATAGCCCAAACGTTGCCGCACCATGAAAAGAAGCAAAATGCAAGGCGCCGCTATCGAGTCCGGTGAGAACACTGCCAGGCTTCTTCAACCGTTCGGATAACTCATATAGCGTTTCATTTCCAGTACAATCGACGATACTTTCGTCCGCCGGAAAATGCAGTAGCAATGCAGCGGCGATTGCGCGTTCCTGTGCCGTTCCCACCAGATATACTTTACCGAATTGCTTTGCGATTTGTACGGTCAAAAATAATCGTTCAAAGCCCCATTGGCGCTCTTTACCGCCGGATCCGACCGCCACCGAAATTTCCTGTACTGGCTCCGACCAAGTTATCGCAGGCAAATTAGCTTCATCGGAAACTCGCCACCGCCAGAGATCGCTAACATGAATGCGCGCTTCCGGCGGTAACATTGGCAGGGTTCGGACGACCGCTTCCGAACGGAGTATTGCCACATTCATCGGCTGGAAGTAACAATTCGGATGCTGCTTCGTCAGAATCGACTGAAGCAGACGAGCCAGCGGAGTATCGTTACAACGGAGAATCCAGTCGAAGCGAGGTAATTCCTGCAGTTTCACAGCAATCGAGCGATACGCTTCGTACGGTAACGCAAAGGGTAACGATAGGTCGGGAAACGGTAACGCGAACGGTTCACAATCGGTTAGCAACGATACCGCGTCGACAACCCGCGCATCGCAGAGTGGAACGATTTCCGTATTGGGAAACCTCTGACGCAACGCATGGAATAGGGGCATCGTTTGCACCCAATCGCCAAGTCGCGCTAACTGTAGTAGTCCGATTCTCATGAATAGCTCACGACGCCATCGCCAATAACTTAGTTGCCATTGCATCGCCGGGACGTTTGTGTAAAACTGCCAGCAAGTGAGGCACCGCTTCGTCGGCATTCCCGGAAGCGATTTTCGTTCCCGCCAATAGGATGAGTAAATCGGGATGATTGGGTTGCCGCCGCAGGAAATTCTGCAAACATTCTTCGGCGATATCGAAACGTTTTACTTGTTGCGCGCAATTCACCAGTGCAAGCATCGCCTGCCAATCGGCTTGTTCCAAATCGAGCGAATCCTGATACGCTTCGAGTGCCTTCTCCCAATCGTTGCGGGTCTGTAAACAGATTGCCAATCCCAAATGCGCCCGCTGCGAACGGGAGTTTTTTTCTATCACCCCGAGATATGCTAGCTCGGCCGCATTCGCGTCGCCCCGCATCATCAGAACATTGGCTAAACCAATATCAATCTCTTCTAGCGCTCCCGCGATTTGCTGCGCGGTGCGATACAACATTTCCGCATCGTCGAGCCGGTTTTGTTTTACGGCAATGTCGCCATGTAGAACATTCACCATCGCTTTTTCGATGTCGGATTCGGCAAATTGCGTCAGCGATTTCGTGATTAGGGAGCAGTGGTCAAGTTGATTCGAGCGTTTTGTCAGCAAAGCCGCTTGACATCCGTTTCGGAACGAGGGAAACTTCTGGTACAATGCTTCGGCAGCTTGCGCAGCACGTGGCAAGTCACATTGCTCGACTGCTGTTTGTACAAGCAGCTCGTAAACCCCTTCATTATTGGGATACTTCCGCAACAATTCCTGAATGGCGAATTCAGCTTCGGAAAATTTGAATTGGAAGAGTAATTGCCGGGTTTTCTCAATGGCGATTTGTGAAACCCGCTCAGCAGTGAATAGCCGCAACTTGTATTCTTCGACTTCAATTGCGCGAATGCCGTCCTCAGCAAATTTTAGCTGGCAGTCGTCGAGTGTGCGATCCTTCCATTTTTGTTTTAGGAGCTGCCAATTTTCGCGATTATGATTTCTTCTACCTGGTGAAGATTCCTCAAAATGAAGCACCGTGGCGCGCGGTGTATAGAGAATTCGCTTCCCGGTTTCGGTTACCTTGCGGCAAAAATCGACGTCCTCAAAACCGTTGCGGAACCGTTCGTCGAAACCGCCCAAGTCGAGATACAATTCGCGGGGAACCATCCAACAGGCGGCGGTAACCGCTTTGAATTCGCGTTCGTAAGACACCTGCTCGGCGTTTTCGGCAAAGTCGTGATAGATATGGAACGGATGGCCACCGCGGTAGAAAGCAACGCCAGCGTGTTGAATCGTCCGGTTGTGGGGATACAGTAACTTGCAGCCGACAATGCCGCAATCCGGATGCGCCTCGATGACCCGGAGCATTTCGCGTAACCAGCCCGCTTCCGGCATCGTATCCGAATTCAACATGACAAGATACTTGCCGAGCGCAACAGCCGCCCCTTGGTTGTTTGCCCCGGCAAAGTTACGGTTTTCGGTATTTCGAAGTAGTACGAATGGCTGAGGATAGGTTTCCAGTAACTCGACAGTACCATCGGTCGATGCGTTATCGACGACGATTAACTCAAAGGGCGGTTCATCGGGAGCTAATGCAAAAAGCCGATCCAGACATTGCTTGACCAGATCGGCGCGATTGTAGGTCGCGATGACGATCGAGATGACCGGGGCGTTCATGCCGTCTCCTTAAATTGATTACCCGATGAAATTGATGAGCGAGAGATTTAACAACGATGGTGTGATCGACAGTGCAGTTTGGTATGCCGATTCGGTTTGTTTGTATTTCAGCATGAGTGCTGCCGCGTCCCAATCCTGCACTTCGGAGATTCGTGTAGTCGTTTGCAGGGAGCGGGTTCCCCAATAGTCGGCAGCAGAAGTTAACCGGTTCACCCATTCGCCGACATCGGCGCGGGCGGCAGAGATATTCGCTTTTGCGAGATCGAGATTTGGTAACGCATCGGTCACGTCAGTCGCGGTGCCGTTGCGAAGGTTGTCGCGTAATTGAATCACCGCCGAGAAAATATCGTTAACACCCGAACTGCCGGAGATTTGAAACGTGCTGCCGGTGATAGCTGTTGGAATCGCTTCGCCCGGCCCGATATCGCGCAGCACTGGCGTATTAATTGCGATCCAATCCGCCGAGACGCTGGTAATCGAAGTGTCAGCATTGGTTCCCGCTGTGAACGGCTGGGTGTTTCCGCGAGCGCCACCAAAGAGATAACGACCGTCCGCTTGCCGGTTTCCTACCGAAACCATTTCCCGCAGCAATTGATCGACGTCGTCGGCAAGCGCGGCGCGTTCCGCATCGGTAAGTGCGCCATTTCCTCCGGCGACTGCCTTTGCTCGCGCCGATGAAAACAGTTCGTCGAACCGGCTGAGCGCTTGTTCGGTAGCCGCCAACTGGTTTTTTGCTGCACTGATGTTCCGAAGATATTGGTCGGAGCTTTTCTGTTCGGAAGCAAGTGTAACCAATTCCGAGGAAGCGGCGGGATCGTCGTCGACTGAGTCGATTCGCTTACCGGTCGCGCCGCCGGTCTGTAGTTCAGCGAATTCGTTGAAACGACGCTGTAACTCATACAGTCCGCGGTCAAACAGCGTATTTTGGGTAACCCGCATCGTCGTATCCTTAGATTGCCAACAACGTGTCCATCATCGAGGACAAGGTTGTGTATGCCTTACTGGCGGCTGCGAATGCTTGCTGATGTTTCAACATTGACATCGTTTCTTCGTCGACCGATACCGAGCTTACTGAACTCTGCCAAGCACTAAGTTGTGATAGTCCCGCTTCGGCTTTGGCGCGATTGGTTTCGGCTACGGATGTAGCATTTCCAACCGTTCCATAAAAATCGCTAATCGTCGCAGTTATAGTTTTCCCATCAAACATCGTTTGTTGCTGTAGCTGTCCAATAGCTCGAGCCGTTAGGCCATCCGATTCCCCTTGTCCCCCGGAGGAAGCAATGCGTCTTACATTCGCGACAATTGATGCATCGAGCCGGAAATCACTCGCGCCACCGATATTCGCAGCAAAGAAGTTGACACCAGTCGATCCATCACTGCCGACGCCCGCTTGGTGGATCGAATTCACTTCCTGGGCAATTTTTACTGCGATGCTGTCGAGTGAAGCTTTCCACTCGGAGGTGGTCTGCAACAGTTCCTTCGCCCCGGCGAACTGACCGCTATTGATAATGACTTCGCGTTGTGTGCCGTCCCATACTACTTTCCCTGCGGCAGTTCCAGATTTATCGAACCGCAAGCGGGTTACATTCTCGCCATCGACTAACGACGAATCGCCAAAATTTACTCGCACTGTTCCAGTGGAATTCGTTTGGATGGTGATGTTACCCCATTGCGACAACTCGTCGAGGGTACGGTCACGTTCGTCAAGTAGATCGTTGGGACTTCTGCCCAGCGATACTTCCCGCGCAATTCGGGTATTTAGTTCCGAAATCGATTGGGCGAGCCGGTTCACTTCGCTTACGCCGTTGCGCATGGTCGATTCCGCTTCATTCGATTGTTCGGTGAGTTTCGTCGCTAACCGTTGAAATTCGTTCGTTAACGATTGCCCGGCACTCCGCACTGAACTGCGTACCGAGATCGATTCCGGGTCGTTCGCCAAATCCTGCCAACTGGCAAAGAAATTCTGGATTGATGTAACAAATCCACCGTCGCTCGGGTCGCCTAAGGCGTCGGAGATTTGCGCGAGCCGTTCCTGTAATACTTCGTTTCTCTGCAGTTCGGAATTCTCGCCGCGCAGGCTTCGGTCGATGTATTCGTCGCGGCTGCGGGTGATGCTCGCAATGTCGACGCCAAACCCGTAGGTATTACCGCCGTCAACTGAATGTTCAAGCGTCTGTAAATTTGCCCGTTGCCGAGTATAACCTTCGGTGGTCGCATTCGCGAGGTTGTGCGAAGTCACTGCCATTCCAGCTTGATGGGAAAGCAGCGCTGAACGAACCGTCATGAGTGAACCAAGCAACGAAGGCATGATTGTTTCCTATAATTTCTTGTTGAGGAGAACTGCGCCGACTGCTCGTTGATTCATTGTTCCACCGGGAGTGTAGGTCACACTCAAATCTCCCGAGTCGATGAGCCACGACACTGACTTCTGTAAGTAGTTGAGTGACCGGTGAACGAGATGGGCGTTCACTTGATTCGCTTTGCGAATCCGCTCTACCAACCGGTTTAGCGATTTCTTCAGTTCACGTAACTCTTCGTCGAATTCACCGAGCGTCATTTCGATCAGACGGGTGAGTGTTAACTCTTCCCCTTCGATCTTGAGTCCCTTCGCAATGGCTACGATGACTTCGATTCGCTTTTGTTCAACATCATGAACCCGGTGCAATAACGATTCCTGATCGCTAACCGTTGCTTCAAACTCGTCATTCCGGTTTTCCAGCAGCAGCACTTTTTGCCGGTCGAGTAGGGTGAGAAACTCCTGCAGCATCGCTTCTTCCTGACGAATTAAGCCGACCAGCGTACGAATTTGCTCATTCATTCTCAGTATCTCCCTCATTTCCCCAGAACTTTTGTACGATGCGATTCTTAATCGCCGTTACATATTGTTGTGTTTCCCGGTAGGGTGGAATGCCGTTATGACGTTTGACTGCTTCCGGACCAGCATTGTAGGCTGCTAATGCCAATTCCACGTTGCCAAAACGATCCAATTGTTTCTTGAGATATTTTGCGCCGCCGCGGATGTTCTCTTCCGGATCGAATATGTTCGTTACGCCAACGCTGTCGGCGGTGCCCGGCATCAGTTGCATCAATCCGCACGCGCCGGATTTGGATACCGCATAGCGCTTGCCACCGGATTCCTGGTGCATCACTGCGCGCAGTAAATTCGCGTCGACTTTTTCTTCCTGCGATATCTTCTCAACCAGTGGATCCCACTGCGTTATTTTTCCAGAAAACTCTTTTTTTGCTTCGAAGGTGGGACTCGTTTTCTTCGCCCGGTCGAGCGCCTCGATGATAACTTTGCGTAATCCGAGCGTACCGCTAAACTGTTCTGCCAGCGCGGTATCAAAAGTCGTATCGAACATCTGCGCTGAGGGATCGGATCCGCTGAACAGATTCGTACTGCCGCGCATTTCCCGGATCATCGTTGCAAGTAGAATCGACTCGAATTGCTTGGCGACTTGCTCTTTTTTACGCTCGTCTTCCTGCGTAGCATTCGGTTTTTTGATCTGCGAAGTGAGACCGGACGGATCGATGCTTTTCACATTGCTCATGGCTGTCTCACAAAATCACCAACTCGGCTTGTAAGGCGCCGGCTGCCTTCAGTGCCTGAAAAATCGCAACGATATCGCGCGGGGTCGCCCCTAATCGATTCAACGCTGCGGCGACATCGCCGACCGAGGCGGTTTGTTCGATGACCTGCATCCCGGTTCCCGCTTGCGCGACATCCAATTCGGTTTGAGTCGTTTGCACCGTGTTGCCTTGTCCGAATTCATTCGGTTGCGAAACCAACGGGGTTTGTTTCACTTTCACCGTCAACGGTCCATGCGCGATTGCGACGGGGAGGATACGGACGTTCGATCCGACAACCACAGTGCCCGTTCGCTCATTGATTACCACGCGTGCTGCTACATCGGTATCCACTTCTAACAGTTCCGCAGTTGCCACCGTATTCATCCAACCGGCAATTGTGCGTAGCGAGTCCGGTAGCCGCATCACGACTGTCGAAGGATCAACCGCTTGTACAACGACTCCGTTACTTTGCGCAAACGAAGCGGTACTCAACTTTTCTGCAATTTTCTTCGCGGTACTGTAATCGGGAGACTTCAAAACAAAGACGGCGGAATCGGTCGTAAAATCGAATTCAAGTGCCCGCGTAAGTGCCATCCCATTTTCAATACGTCCCACTACCGATGGATTTAACGTTTGCCGTTGACCATCTTGCTCGACTGAATAACCGCCGGTGGTAACCGAACCTTGCGCATTGCCGTATACTTCGCCATCGGGACCCTGCAATGGTGTGGCAAGTAAGGTGCCGCCTGCCAGCGAGCGAGCGTCGCCGAGCGAAGAAAGCGATACATCGAGCCGTTGTCCCGCCCGTGCGAAAGGGGCAACTTTCGCCGATACCATGACTGCCGCGACATTTTTCACTCGGACATAATTCGGATCGACCCGAATTCCTAACCGGTCGAGATAACTTGCCAATGTTTGTTGTGTGAATACGGTACGTGAACCGTCGCCGGTGCCTTCCAATCCAATCACCAACCCGTAACCCTGTACTGTCATCGTCGGGGCGGTCAGGACATCGGAGATGTCTTTTACCCGTGTCACCGCGAATGCTTGCATAGCGATGAAGACAAGAAGCAATAGGGCTGTTTTCATTTTTGCGTACATGGTTGGTTCGTTCCTACAACAACCATGAGAAAAACTTGGTTAGGAAACCGGGGCGAGCAGCGTTTTGCAACACCCCTTTCCCCGACACGACCAATTCAGCGCCTGCGATATCATAGCTATACACGGTGTTGTCGGAGCGAATATCCTGCGGTCGAATCTTACCGGTTAGCGTCATCGTTTGTTTGTCGCCATTCACGTCCATGATCCGGTTGCCTTCGATGACCAAATTGCCGCTTTCATCGATATTCGTAATCTGTACACTCAACTTACCGGTGATTTTGCCGCGCCGCATCGTTTCGCCAGTCCCTTTACTCTCATGCTTGAGCGGCATATCCAATCCGGCACCTTGCAGCGATTTCGCTAACGCTCCGGCAGGATTGAATTGCAAATTGGTTTTTGTATCGTTGTTTGTGTTGGTGCCGGCTTCGTTGCTTGCTTCCGAATACTCCATAATGAGTACGGTCAGGATGCCGCCGACTTGCCGCGACCTAACATCCGAATACGGCGATGCATTCGCCCAATCGGCATGACCTTGCGCAAACACTGGCAATGTGATGAGAAGAAAGAGGAAAACCGCTTCAACTCGTTTCATCCGAAACCTCGATCCCTAAGCTCTGACTTTTCCCGAACCGATGACCTTACCCCAAATCGTCTTATTGGCAAGGGTTTTCACCGGTATCCGGTCGCCAATTTTGCCATTCATCATGGCGGTGCCTTCGACTTCTACCGAAAACGACTTTGCATCGGAAAGCACGGTAACCGCATCGTTGCGATGGACGATATACGGCTGCCTCGCCCAACCGACTTCTAAAACATCACCTGGTGTCAATGGACGGGTGGCGATTAACTTCTCGGCATTGTCGGCGGGAAGTGGATTGCCGTTCCGTTTCCACTCCGATGCGATAATTTCAATGGCACCGGATAGTGCGTCACCACTCTTAACGGGTTTGATCACCCGAACAATTTTACCGGTGTGAATGACTTCCAATTTCACCGGTAACGTCTTTCCACGTCGTCCCTGGTGCCATGCTTGCAGCCAAATCGTTGGTTTGCCACTGCGCTCGATTGTGAATGGTTGTACTGTGACACTGTCATACTTCTGCGGCAGCGTCGGTAACGGCTCGATCAATTCCCAAGCGGTTGTCGAAGCCATCTCCGGTTGCCGGTCGAATGCCATTTCCACCGCGCGCCGGATGACGACCTTGTTAGCCTCAGCGCCGATAGCGAACCCAGCGAACAAATAAAGAACCATTACCGAAAGGACGATTTTCATGGTTAATACTTCAGGTTACCGTTTTAACGAATTCACAACCTGCAACATCGAATCGGCCGTGATAATCGATTTGCTATTCGCTTCGTATGCCCGTTGCGCCAGAATCATCGCCACCATCTCTTCGACGACGGCGACATTCGACGCTTCGTAATACCCTTGTACCACTTCGCCGATCCCCTCTTGACCGGGATTCGCTACCGTCGGCATCCCCGACGAAGAGGTTTCTTCAAAGAGATTTTGTCCCAACGGATTCAAGCCGGCGGGATTGACAAATTTTGCTAATTCAAGTTGTCCGACTGTTTCGGTTTGAGCACTACTCAACGTGGTAACGGCAATCGCGCCGTCGCGTCCAATGACAATGCTCGTCGCATCTTCCGGGATTCGAAGCTCCGGTTCCAATCGGTAACCGCCGGACGTGACAACGGTCCCGTCGGAACTTAATTTGAACGTGCCATCGCGAGTGTAGGCGATTCTGCCGTCGGCGCGGGTGACTTGAAAGAAGCCGGTTCCTTCCACCATCACGTCGAGCGGATTATTCGTTTCCGTCGGCGAACCTTGCGTAAAAATCCGGTCGGTGGAGATCGGACGAACGCCGTGCCCCACGGCGATCGGCACCGGCGCGAGGGTGCCGTCGCCCTGTCCCGCGGCTGCGGTGTGAGTCGACTGATAGATCAAATCCTGAAATTGTACCGTCTGCTTTTTGTAGCCGCTGGTGTTCACATTCGACAGGTTGTTGGCAACGGTGTCGATCTTCAATTGTTCTGCGAACATTCCGCTGGCTGCTGTCCGTAAGGCACGTATCATCTTCTTCTCTTATCTTTTGTTGCGTTGATAATCTTTTCTGTCTTCTGTAGCGTAGACAATCTTGTCTGCGATGTCATTGCGAGAGCGCTTCGCGCCGAAGCAATCCCATTTGCAAAACCTAAACTTATCCCGTTCGACCGACGTCGTTAATCGCTGTTCGCATCGTATCGTCAGTTGTTGTTAATGCTTTGGAAATCGACTCGAACATTCGCGACGTCATGATCATGTCGACCATTTCCCGCACCGCATTCACATTGGAATCTTCCAACTGTCCTTGGGCGACTGCGACTCCGCCGGGAATTGTCTGTTCATCCGATGGTTTGACCAGATTATCGCCCATCCGTTCGAGCTTTGCGTCTGCGCTGAACCGGACTAAATCCAACTTTCCGACAACCGAATCATCGATCCGAAGAGTACCGTCTTTCCCTAAAACAATCTCCGCCCCTTTCGGTACGACTAACTCGCCGCCACCTTCCATTCGAACCGGGTAACCGCCTGAGGAAACCAGTTTCCCTTCGTCGTCGAGCATAAAATTGCCGCTTCGGGTGTAGGCGGTTCCGGCAGGCGTTTCGAGTGCGAAATAGCCATCCCCTTCGATACAGAAATCGAGCGGATTTTCGGTGACGTGGACTGCCCCGGACGTTTTCACATCGTACCGTCCGTTCTCGAATTCGTTCCATTTATCGGGACTGCCGCCGGGACGATGGACGACCATTTGATGGTCGAGCAGGGTGCGGAACGCCAACTTTTGCGCTTGATAACCGTCGGTACTGACGTTGGCGAGATTATGTGAGATGGTATCCTGTTGCAGGGCGCGTGCCTGCAGACCAGCGGTAGCATCGTAAAAACCCTTGACCATTGGAACCCCATCCTTTCCCATGGGGAAAAGAGCAAGAGTTATGCCATTGGCATTACAATGTTACGATATTGGTAATAAAGGAGATAAATCGAATTGGAAAACCGGAAGGGGACAGTTTTGGAGTCGGATAGGAAAACCTTACCTACTGTGGAAAAAGGTAACTTGTTGTTCCGAAACACATTTACCCTTGTTCTTGTCTTTGCGAGGAACAAAGGTCGCAACTTTGTGCGACCGAAGAGACGTGGCAATCTCTTCATTTGCAAGGCGATACAGAAACAGTTAACAATTATTATTTTAATAACATCAGTTTCCGCGTTTGAACCTGAGATCCTGCTTGTAACCGACAGAAGTATGTACCGGAAGCGAATGCTTGAGCGTCCCATTGCACCGAGTAACGTCCGGCATCCTGATGAAAATCGATTAACTTCGCGACTTCTTTACCGGTAACATCATAGATTGCCAACCGAACCGGTGATGTTTGCGGTACGTCGTACGTAATCGTGGTCGTCGCATTGAAGGGATTGGGAAAATTTGAGTGTAAGGCGAAGTGAACGGGGGGAGACGATATTGTGCGGTCAACGACCGGTAAAGCTTCTGCGCAATCGAATACTGCGAGATGAGAAAAATTGACTCCATACACAAAATTTCCGTCGACTGCAATCTCCCAAAGCAAACCATCGGAATCATAGTAACCAGCGGTCAGCGGGTGTTCCGGATCGGTAATGTCAATGATTTGTAAACCACCTTGCGAACAAGCGACAAAGAGAAAATTTCCTGATTTCTTTAGAGATATACCTTTACCCCTTAAATTGCATCTCCCAACTTCGTTTGGATGAATTGGATCGTTCACATCGAAGGCTTGTAAGCCGTATTCGAGACTGGCAGTGTAAAGAATATTACCGGAGACCAAAAGATCGTTCGGGTGACAATCGACGAGAAACCGGCATCGTTCCAGATAGGTAGAAGCATCGTAAATGGTAACATTCGAGTCGCTGTTCGCGACGTAGATGTATCCGTTCGAGTAATCGACTGCTCTTGCATTGCCGGGAGTATTAATAAAAGTAATGTACTGCGGAGAGGCGATGTTCGTTACGTCATAAACACTGACCCCGTTATTATAGCGACTAACATAACAGAGGTTGTTATTGAAAGCGAGATCACACACGTCACCGTTGATGTTTAATCGTGAAATGTGTACAGGTTGATTAGGAATGGAAACATCATAGCAATCGATTCCGTTATGATCGATTGAAACAAAGAGTCGGTTGTCACGAACTTTTAATATGGTTACATCCTGATTGGGAAGCATTGTGTCGATTTCGGTACAGTGCGCCCGGTCACTGCAATCGACAATTCTTACTCCGGCACTTTGAGTTCCAATATAAAGTGTGTTGTTAATATTCTCACAACTGAAAAGGTATCCCATTGTCGTATAGGTTGCGCGAACAACCGGTGCTTCGGGATTAACAATCGAAGCCCGAGTGATATTGCCATAAGAGTTAAACAGCAGATTCGAATCGGAAACTGCCAATCGAGTCGAATACTCCGTGCTCATACGGTATTGGATAGGTGTCCCTAACGACAAAGGATCGCTGACGTTGAGTGCCCATAAACTGGAGTATGATGAAGCTTTAAAAATAACGTAATTACGAGTCAAGGCGATACGCTGTATCATATCGAATGTAAATCGATTTACAAATGTCGGAGTAGCCGGGTTACTCACCGACAATATCGTTAGTCCATAATTACAAACACCGAAGGCAAGAGTGTCGCGGAATTCGAACTTGCCGCCCCAATCGGGGAGCGTGTCTACCAATACCGGATTCGTTGGTTGGGAAATGTCGAGTATCGACAAGGTATGGCGGGGAGATTCGGCGAGATAGGCATAATTTCCAAACACAGAAACGTCTGTGATACTGCGCCCGTTTCGGTATCGCCCAACCTCGACCGGTAGCGATGGATTCGAGACATTCAGTATGCGTACGCCACAGGTGTCGTTCGCTAAATATACGAAGTTGCCTTGTTTGTCAATATCGTACACGAAATAGGGAAGATCGAGTGTATAAATCACCTGTGGTAAGGTTGGTTGTGATATATCGACGATCTGGAAGCCATCGAATAAGGAATAGAAGAGATAGTTACTATCGAGAACCGATTCGAGGTAAATTTTATCCGACGGTATCGAACCGACTTCCAAGAGACTATCGGAATTACGCAAATCGAACACGGAAAGACCGGTAAATCCAGTGATACAATAGGCGTAATTTCCTCGAACTCTTATGTTGGAAACGCCACCCCAAGTGTGGTATAGAGTTCCAAGTTGCCGGACGCGCAACGAGTCAACGGCGTGAGCGGTTGTAACCACAAACAAAAGAATAAAGAGAGTGGGTCTAAAAAATCGCATCGTAACCTCACCATAACAAACTGCATTTTCATCTCATGTAAGCAATATAGTAAGGATTCGTTACTGAAAAAAGCAAAACAAAAGTAATCACATAAAAAAACACCGGACTTTCGCCCGGTGTTTTCCAAACAAGAAAATGTAAGCACCGCCTACCCCCTACGATACTCAACAGTCAAGGTTTCGCCGTCGCGGGTGACGACAGGTACACAGCGATTCAAGGCAAGCATGGCGTGATAAATTTGCACGCCGATAATCTCTTTCTCCGACATCGGACGTTCGAGTACCGCCAGCCAATAATCGAGTTTATCGGTCGCAGTATTCAGTGATTTCGCTTGCAGCTGCCAACCCCCTTCGATGCACGAAACATAGATGCGTCCGCCGATTTGTAGCCGCCCAGCAAGCGATGCAAACAGCGAACCGAACCATTCCCGCCAAACCTGCGCTTCACCCAACCAAACATCCTGACAAAACGGTTCCTGTAACTCGACTTTTACAGTAGAACGGGTTAACTCGCTGCCGGCGGTGTCTACCCCTTCCTTCATCCGGTCGTAGAGTTTTCCACTTTCCGGCCCATACACTTGTTCATGGCCTTGCCGTTGAATTTCCTGAATCATTTTCAGGAGATTCTTCGCCTGGTTGAATAAATCGTTCACTTTCGCTTCGACCTGCGGGGGCAAATCCTTGCGCATTCCAAACAACTGCAAGTTCCCCATGATGACGGTTAGCGGCGTCATGAGGTCGTGCGCGTGTCGGCGCATACCCAGCGCGGAACCGGGCGGCCAATCTTGATAAATAAGCGGACTGGTCTCCATCTCAACCTTTCCGAAGACTTAGAAATGTTCGTACTTCGTCTTGCCCAATGCCGAGCTTTTGGGCGATTTCACGGGCTGATAAACCACTTGCATCTAATTCATATATCATCTGACGCTTACTGTCCGCGCCATTCGATTCCCCGTCGTCCTGTTCGATTGACTCGATCTCGTCGTTATCTAAACCTACGACCTCTTCGCTTGCATAATTTGGTTCCGGATTTGTTAATGTACTATGCAATGCATAGGCAGATGCAATACTCGGCATCCCCGATGGAATTTCCGGTTGTGACGGTTCTACCGACGGTGCCGGTGTAACAGGGGCAGACGGTGGTGAAACGGGAAAAACTGGAACCGGATCGCGTTGCGAAGGTCTTGCTAACTCTTGCTTCATCCTTCTTCGCTCACCGATTTTTTGCAATGCAATAAACAATAGAAAGCAACCGATAGCAGTAACGAATGCAGTGATTAGAATAGGAATTAACAACGAATGTTTACTGCCAGTACTTAAAATCGCTTGGTTTGAATCCTTTAAAACTGGGGTGACTACTTCCGAAACACCAGGTTTTGCGGTAACTGTATCAACAACGTGGTGAATACTGGAGTCGGCGTGAACGCTGGATTGTGTAACATTCTCCGGTTGGTGTGACGCTTTGATACCAGGAGTCGGTTCCACATGAGAAGTCACTTCATGGACTTCCGTCGCGGGCGGTTGATGCGTTGGTGCGGTCGATGTATCGACCGCCGGTTTTCTCGGTGGCGGCATCGGAATCACCAAATCTTTCAAGTCCTCAGGCAATTCCAACGGGGGTAGTGTACTTAAATCCGGCCAGTTATATGTCAATAGTGAGACGATGCTATCCGTCGACACTGCGTTGATGTGATTAATCCGAGCCGCTTCGACATACTTCTCCCATGCCCCGCGAAACTTTGCGGTATCCCCTTTGGCGCGATAAGCTTCCGCTAACAATTGATAGGCTTCGGTACGATAAACGGTGTCCTTCACCGCAGTTTCGAGAATTCGAATCGCTTCGTCGAATTTCCGCAACGCCAACTCGTTACGCGCTTGTTCAACTAATTTCGGATTATTACCGCGCGGCGCTAAACTACGAAGAAGATTCACAAAATGAGTTGCTTGGGCACTGACTTCCTGATCAGTTGTGCTCCGTTTTTGTTCACCTTCTTTTTTCGGGGAAGTTGCTGTCGATGGCGATGATTGAACACCCCATCGCAGGAGCCAACCGCGAGCAGACGACGAAAAATTGATCGGTTTTCCGGAAGCGCCGGTTACCAATACCCGAGTGCCTTTGGTTTCCGATGTTATCCGCACTACAACACCGGAGGAAAAACGGTATTCACTGTTTGTTGTTATGGGAGCTTCACCGGAGAGCAAGAATTCGCTGTTGGATTTTTTACTGACGAGAATTGTACCGGAAGTGCGGAATTCAAGACCTTCCCCCGACTCACCCTCCAATTTCACTACCCGCTCAATACTCCCAGCCAATGCGTCTGCTGTCAGAGATAGCAGTAAGATGATGAGTAGTAGAGAATGTTGAAATGTCAATCGCATGGTACTTAAATATAGCGGTCGATGTATTGCCCTTTTTTCGGGGTGTCGTCTGCTTGTTTGTTTTCTTCTTCCGGTGGCAGACTGTCGTCTGTTTGTTCGTTTTGGCTACCGGGTTGTTTCCATTTCCGAAATTTTCTACCGTCCGGTGAACTGCGCTCAGTTGCTTCGGAACTTGCGGATTCGATTGTCTTCATCCGTTGCCGGATGACATCCTGTCGCTTGAGTTCGCGTTGGGTTTCCGTTGGTCGGTCGGTGGCGTGATGGCGTACCCAATCGCTGAGATACGGTACCCGCGCCAACCAATCCTGTAGTGCGAACAATTTCAAGGTGACAATTCCACCGGTTCCGTTGTTATTGCTGGGTTTACATTATCGGCGACTTTGCGTGGTCTGCCTCGCGGTCGTTTCACTGCGGTTTCTACATTGGCATCGTCTTTGTCCTGCTCATACTCAGCGGCGATTCGCGCCCGTAGCTGTAAAATTACTCGACTGTGAATTTGACAGACCCCGATTCGGTGATGTGCAAAATAACGCCAATTTCCTTTAGTGTGAGTTCCTCGAAGTAATACAGCGCCATCACTTTCCGGTGCTGTTCCGGCAACTCTACCAATAGCTTTCGTGCTATCGACCGGACCTCGGATAGTTCTAATGCTTCCAACGGCGTATCGGCTGATTCGTCGGAAATAACTTCGTGAAAACTCCCACTGGAATTATCACTCGACGATACTTCATTATCAAGCGATACCAATACCCCGGCTCCCGCTTCCGATAATAGTTGTTGAAATTGCTCTTCAGTGAGACCGAGCTCAGTAGCGATTTCCTCATCTTCCGGGGAGCGTCCTAACCTACGCTCCAATTCGCGGATAGCCACTTCGATGCGGCGGTTTTTCACCCGCTGCGTTCGTGGCAACCAGTCGTATTCACGTAATCCATCCAGCATCGCGCCGCGGACTACTGGAACTGCGTAAGTCTCAAATTTAAAGCCGCGGGCAGGATCGAAATTCTCAATCGCCCGGATTAAACCCAAGATGCCGCAAGACGTTAAATCATCGACTTGTACTGATGCTGGGAGGGTAACTTTTAGCCGACCGGCAAGGTGATGGACAAGGGTTACGTAATGAATGAGCAGACGGTCTTTTGCCGCCACGCTCCCGGTGCGATGAAAGGCTTCCCAATACTGGGCGACATTTTCATCGACTGCTTTCATTGGGTGACTTCCGCTTCACTGGTTCGGGCAAGTTCTTCTTCGCGTTTCCGCTGTTCTTCCTGCCAATCTATGTACGCTTGCGTCCTTCGCGAATGTTCGGTTTTCAATGCAGAAACCGCCAACCGACTCATGAGAATCGCGAACACAAAGAGAATCATTGAACTGATTATCCATGTCACAAATGCCCGTAGTAAGGCAGTCTCGAGCGGTTGGTGCGCAATCAAAGAAACGACCAGAATGAGCGTCGCGAGAAACACGGCAATCTTTTGTGAAACCCTGCCACTCATGGTTTACTACCCCGCATCAAGCGACCGAATAGCGTTTCTTTTTTTCCATCGGGTGCGACGGGGGGGTGCTTCAATAGCTTTCGTGCGATACTTGAAATCGCAATCGACGCTTCGGTCTTCGGCGCCATTAACAAATATGGCTGCTGACGGTTTACGGCATTGATAACATTAGTATCGTAAGGAATGTTCCCTAAAAAGTGGATTTGAATATTGAGAAAATTCTGTACGACCAATTGCAACTGCTCAAAGACATCGAAACCGTCGGAAGGGCGGCGAACGCCATTGACCAGTATGTAAAGCCGGGTGCGCACCGACCGGGATGATATAATTTTTATGAGTGCGTAAGCGTCGGCAAGCGCGGTCGGCTCCGGTTGGGTCACAATAATCGCTTCGTCGGCAGCGGTAACAAAATGAACGACGGTTTCGTTGATACCGGCACCGGTATCAATCACCATGATATCGAGGTCGCGTTCGTAAACTGCGAGCGATGTCGTGATTTCGTTCCGGATCATGCCATCGTTCCCAACCAATTCAACGATGCCCGATGTACCGGGAAGTACTTGAATTCCCGCCGGGCCGGTAAAAACGACTTCAGAGAGTGGTATGCCGCCCTTTGCGACATCGTGTAGTGTGTATTTAGACGACACGCCCAGTAGGATATCAACATTCGCCAGGTTCGTATCCGCATCGACCAACATGACGCGCTGTCCTAATTTCGCAAGCGCGATTGAGAGATTCACTGATGTATTCGATTTACCGGTGCCACCCTTGCCCGAAGTAACGGCGATTTTACGCGCACCAGTCCGGATATTGGATTGGTTGCCCATTTGGTCGCGTAGTTTTGCTGCTTGGTCGTTCAAAAGTGCCTCGTCATCGACAGTTGTAAAGTTTATCGAGTTTACTCGGACATCGAATTGGATGGATTGGGTTGGGCGTGTAGCTTGAAGCGCGCCTGTTGCAATTCCGTAAAGAGAGAAGCGGATAATATTCCCCGCGCCAATAGCCGGGGATCAGCAACCATAATATCGTCAGGTACGTTTTGTCCGACAGTCCAATACGACAGGGTGCGAGCGGTTCGCTTCGCAAAACTTAGCCAACGTCCCGGTTGAGTCGTTTCGTCCAATTTCGTTGCCACAATTCGGGTAATCGGTAGTTCGCGGTAACGGTCGAATTGCGCTAACAAATCAGCTAACGCTGTTGTTCCCGATAACAACAAAAACGATTCGTCGGGTGGAACAACTTGAGTAAACTCTACCATATCTGGTAACGCGGTTCCATCGACTGGGCTGCGGCCGGGTGTATCAACAAAAATCGCGTCAAATCGCGCTGCTTTGAACCGTTCCACTTGCGCCGCAAGTTCCTCCGGCGTAAACGCCACTTCCAACGGTAAGTTGGCGATGTCGGCGAACACTTTCAGTTGTTCGATTGCTGCGACACGAAACGTATCGATCGAACATAATGCAACGCGGCGCTTTCCCCAAAACCGGTGATGGGTAGCAAGTTTCGCTAATGTTGTCGTTTTACCGACACCAGTCGGCCCTATCAAAAAAATTACCTGACCACGTTGATCTACTGGAACCGCTGAAGCGGGAACCATTGCCGAGAGTTTATCGAGCCACCATCGCTGTAGATCAAGTTTGTCGATCCGGTCGATGTTAGGAATTTCGCGTAAACACTCGTGTAATAATTCGTTTCGTTCGGGTTCATCGAGTCCGGAACTTTCCATCGCATTAGCGATTTCTGCTAAATCCGGCGGTAAATCTGGTAACTTGGCAGCGCGAATCTGGTTCGATAACTCTTTGACGGTACCTTTTAATCCCTCCAGCTCAGCCCGCAAAGAACGTACCGTCATCTGGTCTTGGCTACTGTTCATGGGCTTTGCTGAACTTTGCGCTTCCGCCATTCGGACTGCGGGGGGGATTGAACCTTCCCGCGGGGTAGTTAATGGTGGACGACGGGAAACAATCGACTGTACATCGCGCGCATCTTGTCCCACTGTGGATTGCACTTGCGGCAATGTTCGATCAAGCGTTGCCGCAGTGACTTCGAGTACCGTTTGATTTTTACCGCTCAGTTTACCCTTGCGTTCGATCCGTTCCGTTTTCAGAATTACGGCATCGTCGCCTAATTCGGCGCGGATTTGCGTCATCGCTTCATTGAGCGTAGGCGCGAGAAATTTTTTGATCCGCATTGCCATAATAGTTTACGCTGTGACGACTCCGATACTTTCGATATTCGTTTCTGCTGTTAACTCACCGAAAGATAAGACAGTAACATCAGGTAACACCGGTTCCAACAATCGCCGCAAATATAGCCGAATGGAAGGTGAAGTCACCAGAATCGGCTGACGACCCTGCTGCTTCACTGCCGTCACCTGCGTTTGCAGCGAGCGATAAAATCCCTGCAAGAACTGCGGCGGTAAATTAATATTCTGCAATCTCCCCCCGGCTTGTTGCGCTTCGTCGGCAATCGCTTCCTCCGTCTGAGGGGCGAGGGTTAGTGCATACAATTTACCATCGGAATCGGCGAATTTCTGCGTGATTGTCGGCGATAACGCATATCGGACATATTCGGTCAACAGGTCCGGGTCTTTCGTTAATGGGGCATAATCGCTTAATGCTTCGCAGATTGTCGACAGGTCGCGAACCGGAATCCCTTCCTTCAGTAAGCGTTGCAGGATTTTATGGACGCCGCCGATTGACATTAGATTCGGAATCAATTCATCGATAACTGCCGAACTGTCGTTCTTCAAGATACTAATCAAACTCTGAACATCCTGCCGCGAGAGGATGCGATGTGAATTCCGCCGGATGACTTCTACCAGATGGGTTGCCAAAACCGCCGGCGGTTCGACCACTGTAAATCCATTCGATTCGGCCCGTTCCCGTTCCCGTTCCGGAATCCACACTGCGGGGAGTCCATAAGTTGGCTCTTTTGTACGAACACCATCCAGCTCACCAATTGCTGTGCCAGGATTCAATGCAAGGTAATGACCCATGCGTAACTCAGATTTGGCAACCTCATTTCCGCGAATTTTTACAACATATTCGTTGGGTTTGAGTTGGATATTGTCGCGAATCCGGATCGGCGGAACGACAATTCCCATGTGCATCGCCTGTTGCTTACGAATTAGAGTGATCCGCGAAAGCAAATCGCCATCCTGTGCCGTGTCCACCAAGGGAATTAGCGCATAACCAATTTCCAATTCCAACGGATCGATGGCGAGAAAATCTTCCGGTTTATCCTTCGGTTTCGATGATTCTTTCGCTTTCGATTCAACAACCATCAGATCGCTCTTCTCAGCTTCCTTTTGTTTAACTGCGATCCAAACCAGAATGCCGCATAAAATCCACATCGGGAGCAACGGGAAACCGGGCACAAAGCCAAACAGAAAGAGCACTGACGCAGCTATCCAAATCGACCGGTTAAAGCGGAACAATTGCTTGGTGATGCCGCTACCAAGGTTTTCCTTCGATGCCGCCCGCGATACTAAAATACCTGCGCCAACAGAGACGATAAGAGATGGAATTTGGGTTACCAGACCATCGCCGACCGTCAATATGGTATATAACGAAGCCGCCTTCTCGAAGGACATGCCGCGCTGCCAGACGCCGATAACAATGCCACCGATAATGTTGATGAATGTGATGAGTAACCCTGCGACAGCGTCTCCGCGGACAAACTTGGATGCGCCATCCATCGCTCCGTAGAAGTCGGCTTCTTTGGTCACTTTCTCACGGCGTTCCCGAGCGTCCTCTTCTCCGATTAGTCCATTGTTCAGGTCGGCATCGATTGCCATCTGCTTGCCAGGCATCGCGTCGAGGGTGAAACGAGCAGCCACTTCTGCGATTCGACCGGAACCTTTGATGATAACGACAAAGTTAATAACATTGAGTAACAAGAAGATGACTAAACCGATAACATAGTTGCCACGGATAACAAAGGATCCGAATGCTTCGATAATCCTCCCACCGGTAGCCTCTGAGAGAATCAAGCGGGTTGTCGAAATATTTACCGATAACCGATATAGTGTTACCACCAGCAAAAGACCGGGAAAGACGCTGAACTGCAATGGTTCTTCGGTATACGTACAAACCATCAGGATAAGTAGCGAGATGGTGATTGATATAGTCAATAAAATATCGATGGCAAAGGCAGGCATCGGTAGAATCAAGATGGCAAGCACACCAATGACCGCAACTGCGAACCAAACGTCCGCCTTCTGCGTCAGTTTCGTGATGAAACTGTTTTCTTTTGGTTTGATTGTCGCTTCTTTTAATGCCACGTCACTACTCGAATTGTATGAAAACCCTTGATTTATTGTGCAAAAACCGTACCGACTATTCGTCAGGGCTGATATTGTGCGATTGGTTGCGTTTCTCTTCCTGCAACCGGTAAACGTAGGCTAAAACTTCCGCAACCGCCTGATAAAAATTGCCCGGAATGTCTTGTCCGACGGGAACTCCACGGTATAATGCCCGCGCTAACGGAGGATTTTCGACAATCGGAATACCTTCCTCTTTGGCAATTTCTTTCATCCTCAGCGCGACCAAGCGGGTACCTTTCGCAATCACCTTCGGCGCTTTCATCGTCTCGCTTTCATACTGCAAACCGACCGCGACATGAGTCGGGTTGGTCACCAATACCGTTGCATTCTTGGTATTCCGAACAGTTAAGCCATAGGCAGTATTGATCTGAATCTGTCGCAATTTCGATTTTATCTTCGGATCGCCTTCCTGTTGCTTGAATTCGTCCTGTACTTCCTGTTTTGACATCCGGAGGTCTTTGTAGTAGAAAAACTTCGTGATGAAGAAATCGGCAATTCCCAACGCAAGGAAGACAAACACAACTCTACCGATTAAAGTCATCGTTGAGGATGCCACGGTTCTATAAATATCGGGCACCGAGTAGTCGATCATTTTCTGGAATTCGTGAAACTGTGAGAAGACGATGCCATAGATGGCAAATCCTACTATGAGAATCTTGAGTAGGCTTTTTCCGATTTCCACCAACGATTTCGGTTTGAAGAACCGCGACCACCCTTTCAACGGATTCATTTTCGCGACATCGGGTTTTAACGGTTTCGTTGAGTAATTCCAACCGTGCTGGATGTATGCGGTAGCAAATGCAATAGCAATTGCAAGTATCCCGAACGGTGCAATCAACTTTAGCATGAATAAAGTGCCCGTTGCGATGATCGGGCCGATGTTATCAATGGAGAGTTGAATCGAGTGGAGATTAGAAAATACGTGACTGGTACCGATGATCAGCGTGTCATTGATCCATTTTCCGAGGAATAGTAAACCCAGCCATGCCGCCAGCATTGACGTCGCTTTTGCGAGATCGTTCGAGGAAACCAGATTCCCTTCCTCACGGGCTTTCGACAACCGACGGGCGGTCGGCTCTTCGGTTTTTTCGGTAAATTCTTCCGCCATTTATCGCGCCAGCATCGGTAACACGTGTTCAACCTGCTTCAGCAATTCTGCGAAGATCTTTCCAAACAGATAGGCAAACAGGGGAAAGCCAAAAGCGATTGCAATCGTACCAACGATAAGTTTGACCGAGAACCCAATCGTGAAAATGTTCAATTGCTCTGCTGAGCGGGAAAGCAGACCTAACGCAACATCAGTAAGAAACAGGGTCGCCATGATGGGAGCGGCTACTTTCAAAGCGATAACGAAGACCCAACCTGCGACGCCAACCCAATGCTGCATCAATTGATCGAAATGGAAACTGCCGGTGCCGGGTGGAATCAAATCGTAACTATACGCCAACGCTTCGAGCCAGCGGTGATGACCATCCATCAAAAGAAATAGCATCATCGCGACATAAAAATTGAGCTGTCCAACGATGGATAAATTAGTCTCCTGAGTCGGATCGATCAAATTTACCACCGAGAACCCAATCTGAATACCAACCAATTCCCCGGCAAATTGTACACCGGCAAACAGAACTATCGTTGCCATACCGAGAAACAATCCGACTCCAACCTCCCGAACAACTAACTCGACAAAACCGAGTAGCCCAGTTGGCGGAGTGCTATAACTGATACCGGCAAAGGGGGTTAGAATGAATGCGACGGTGACCGATAGTCCAATTTTTATGGTGGGAGGATTGGTTGCGTAACCGAACAGCGGGACCAAGAAGAAAAACGAGAGTGTGCGCACCAATACCAGAAAGAAGATTTCCAGCTCGTGGATCGATAATTCAAATGGTAGTGGCAGCATTGCATTACTGAATCAAAAGATACCGGTTTCCCAAAAAGCGTTCCCGGGGAAAGCTACTTCGCGATTTGTGTGATGTAATTAAAAATCATCGTGGTAAAACTGGTCATCACCCCCACCATCCATGGAAATGTGAAGAGACCAACAAAAATAACAGCAAGAATTTTCGTGACAAGAGCAATCGTCATTTCGTTAATTGAAGTGACCGCTTGAAAAATCGATACGATGAGACCGATGATCAATCCTGCGATAATCATTGGAGCGGACAGGATAAGCGCTGTCCACATGGCTTCTTTCACGATGTATAATGCAAATTCTTCGGTCATGGCGACACCATTGCGTATCGTTTACGTAAGAGATTCCACTAATGGAACGATTGTACCAGCGAAGTTATGATCAGATTCCAACCATCCACTAACACAAACAGCAAGACTTTGAATGGCAGCGAAATCATCACCGGCGGCAACATCATCATACCCATACTCATCAATACCGATGAGATGACCATATCGATCACGAGGAATGGTAAATAGAGCAGGAAGCCGATTTGAAAAGCGACTCGCAGTTCGGATATAACAAACGCGGGAATGATAATCCGCATCGGCAAATCGCCTGCTGTTTGTGGTTGCGGACTACGATCAAGTTTTACGAAAGTCTGCAAGTCTTTTTCACGAGTATTCTTCAGCATGAATTCCCGGAGCGGAACAACCGCTTTTTCATAACTCTCAGTTGTCGAAATCCGCTTCTCTTTGTAGGGCACCCACGCATCCTTGTAGATGCGATCCATTGTCGGATTCATGATAAAAAAAGTGACAAACAGTGCTAAACCAATGATAATCTGATTCGGCGGCATTTGCGGTGTACCCATCGCTTGCCGCAAAAAGTGAAAAACGATTAAAATTCGGGTAAAACTCGTCATCATCACGAGAATAGACGGCGCGATCGAGAGTACCGTCATTAGCAGGAGAATCTGCAGTGTTACCGACAAGTCGCCGGCATCCTTGGCGCGCTCGACGCCTACCGTAAATTTTGGCAATACGGTTGTTTGGGCGAACGCGAGTGGTGCAGCAAACAAAAACAACCCGAACAACCAATAGGTTATTGTCCGGCAGGAAAACCATTTCCTCAGTGGTAAATCACTCACGGACATGAATAATATCTCCTTCGCTGATCCGGAATACTGCCGGACCGGTGCGCTCTTCCACGGTACGCTGGAGCGTACCAATTTGCAGAAGGATGCCGGGATAACACTCTTTTTTTACGCGAACGAAACAAGATTTTGAATGATCATCAAGTTGTTTAAACAAATGTTCATACTCTTGTTGCGTGATTTGTAGTTTCGTCCCCACTTTCCGCAGTAGCTCAAATGACCGTCCGGCAGGGGTGTCGTGTGCAAATTTCGGATTTTCGAGATTAGGGTCGAGATCGGGGGGAAAACCGAATTGCAGTCGCATCACTGCCATCCGGTCACGAATCACGGTGATTTCGTTTTCCAGTACTGCGAGTTGTTGCAACAATTCTTTGGGGCGACCAACTGTGACTTGAGCAGGGTAGCTGATTGGATTACCTAACACGTTTGCTTCGATTGACTGGTGGGCTTCTAATCGACCACCTAAAACAACCCCTTTAGTACCCTGAATGAATATCGAACGTCCAGCGTTCAGGACCGCAGCGCGAACTTCCCCGAAAATCTTGATATCCTGTCCCGCCTCGACTGTTTGATTGATGACAAACAGCGCGCTGAATTCCGTCTTCGCCCGGGCGACTCCTTCGCCAGGACCGACAAACCCGCCACGAATTTCAATTGCTTCCGCCTCGAGAATCGCCTCTTCCACTGTTCCTTCGACGACAAGCTTATTGCGGGTTTTCACTTCAAAACCGCTTTTTACATCGCCACGAATCGTCAGGTCGCCGTAAAACTCAATATTGCCCACCGCATTATCGACATCACAGGCGAGTGTTAAATGATCAAGTACCGAAACTTTTCCTAACGGATCGTAATGCACACAACCGGCTACAACTGCAACCAACTCACAACTTGAGGCATCGGAGAATTTTACATTATCGCCAGCAACAATTTTCAAATCCTTCACGGGGGGGGGTTCAACGATCTGACCATATACATTTCTGCCATCGCTACCTTGCACGGCGGGAAAACGCACTGCAAGGACTGTTCCAGCTTCAACGTTTTGCAATTTGTACTGCGCGGTATGGATCGGTTTGCCAGCATGGCTTGCCGCTTCGGTATCGAATTTGTAATCAATCCACCCGGTTTTACCCAAGCGAACTGGTAAGCCGTTGGCGACAACAATCTCGGTGGTGACCGGCGTCGATTTTACCAGCCACTCCAGAATGATGTCATTTACACCATAGTCAACACTTGCTTCCTGCAACGCTTTTGTTACTTCCTCAATGGTCAACTTATATCCCGAGCGCGGCAGTTTTAGCACCGCCTGCATTGCATCGGCGGAAACTTCGACATATAGTCGGTTTTTGTCGGTAGGTGCGGTCATGTTGTCTTTCGGGTCAGGATACTTCGAAACGAAGGTTGCGGCTCAACGGTTTTTTTTGCAAGAATCTCTGCAACTTCTGTCGGATCGACCCATTCGGTTAGTTTTTCGATATTTTGGTCGGTAACACCTAACAAAACAATCTTATTGGCTGCCCGAAACAGCGCAACCCCTTTTTTCGGTCCGAGCGGCTTATACTCAAGTAGTTGGAGATTACCGCCGACTTGTCCCAATGTATTTGTGCGTTTCAGAACCCAAACCATCACCCAGATCAGAATGACGATAAACAGTAAACCGATACTAAGCTTTAAAACCGCCATTCCAAGCGAAACGCCGCCCGCGGTGGCGGGTGGCGTCAACAGCGTGCGAACGGTGTCTACCACTGCAATGCTATCGGTCATGGGGTGAATTCTCGCATTACCCTCTCAACGACTTCAAACGGTCTTCCAATCGCATCAATTCCGTGATCCGAACGCCAAAATTCTCATCGACGACCACCACTTCCCCTTTGGCGAACTTCTTATCGTTCACATACAAATCTACTGGTTCCCCGGATAACTTATCAAGCTCAACTACCGAACCGGGTCCTAATTCAAGAACATCGCGTATAAGCATCGATGTGCGGCCAAGCTCTATTGTTATTGGCAGCGAAACATCGAGCAACAATTCGAGATTGCGCGGTTCCCCATCGCTGTTGTCGGTCTGGTTTTCAAACGGAGCGAATACCGCCGGTCTTACATTCACCATTTGCCCCGTTTTACTTTTTCCGGCATCGCTTTGCGCGCGGGATGGACGTGTACTCGCTGCTTGTGGCGGATTCAATAACTGAACGACTTCTGATGATAGATACAACCATAATCCTAAATCACCAAACGAATCGATCGAAACATCTAACCTTAGGATGGTCTGGTGTTCATACGCGGCAACATACGCCCCCGGGTCTTCTTCCATCGTTGCCGATACTTGTTGAAACGAAACCGGCAATCCGGCATTCGTCCAATCGATTGCAAGTGAGTCAATCAGCTGGTGCGACGCTTCGGCAATCCCATCCAAATGCTCTTCCGGACGAAATGGAACATTGCCGTCGCCCATAATCATCAAATCGACAATGGCGGCAGCACCTTCCGGGGCATACCAGAACATCATTTCCCCGGGGATACCATCGCCCGGCGCTCGGACGGTAACCAAACCGTTCGGAAACTCCAGTTCGACCAGCGACGCCGATGCCGCTTGGGTTTCGCTCTCTTGTACCGTGACACGCTTTCCGACGATGGCGCTGAAAACTTCTTCCATTTTCCGGGCGTTTTGTCCGCCGATTTGCCGCAATTGCTTGGAATTCACGTCATTCATAAATCAACTCCTCGTCGGGATCGAGCAAACGGGTGATCCGAATCGCTTTTTTTCGACCCATTGTGCCCGGTACCGAGAAAAACTTCAACCGGCCGTTCACCAGTACCGGCAGTTCGCCATGGATAGGTTGTTCCAGCTCAAGTACGTCGCCTTCTTTGAAATCGATAAAATCGTTTACCGAAATTTTTGTCCGCGCCAACTGAACCGTAATCGGAATACGCGAAGTAACGACCCGGTCGCGTAACGATTGAATATCTTCTTCGGTTGGTTTCCGTTTGCCCTGTTGAATCATCGATTGGGAAGAGAGCCGTTGCAGCAGCGGTTCGAGAATGTAATAAGGATAGCCGAAGTTCATCGTAAACGTGGTGCCGCGCATTCGGATTTCAAAGAAGACAATCGCAATCGTTTCCGAACCGCGGGCGATTTGCACAAACTGTGGATCGGTCTCAAACGATTCGTAATCGACGCCCAGATCGACAATTTGCATCCAAACATCGTTCAAGGTCGCGACGGCATTATTGATTACTCGCTTGCAAACAGTCTGCTCGATAGCCGTGATTTCCCGACTCTCGATATCGGTTTCCCCTTGTCCGCCAAGCAGACGGTCGACCACAAAAAGCAGAAACTGGGGACTAATCTCCAGTAGCGCTTTCCCTTCGATATTTTTCAAACTCAAAACATACAATGCGCTTGGCACCGACAATGACATGGTATATTCGCTGTATGTTACCTGATCGATGGAGAGCATATTAACGTCGACTAACGTTCGCAACGAGGTTGATAAAAAGGTGGCAAACAACCGGGCGAAATTATCGTGAATCGAGCGCAGCGAACGGGTCTGCTCCTTGCTGATTCGGTCAGGGTGCTTGAAATCGTAGAGTGAGATTTTCTTCTCACTCTTCGTAACCACATCAATCGATTTTCCCTTGCTGACATTTTGCAGTAAGGCATCGATTTCTTCTTGCGAGAGAATCTTGTTCATCGCATTCCTATTGAACGATATACCGGGAGAAGAGAACTTCCTTTACCGGTCCCGTTGCCACTTCCCGGTCGACAATCGCTTTCACATAGGTTTTAATCTGTTCGCGGCGGTTGATGTCTGTCAATACTTCCATCGTTTGCAGTGAAAAGAAAGTAATCAAGCGGTCGCGTAAAATCGGTTCTTTCTTTTTCACTTCGTCCGACTGTTCTTTTGACGTACAGACCACGCCAATTGATGTCACAAAATACCTGCCACCGCGTGAATTCTTCGGATTCACTACCAATTCGTTAATCGAAATGATGTCGCCGATTTCCGATTTCGCCCCTTCACCACCTGATTCTGCTTTTACGTCGGGTTTTTTCTCGGTTGCAGCATGTTCGGTTTTTGCTGTGTCGGCGTGGTCACTTGAACCGCCGCGCAGAAAAAAGAATGCAACGACTGCAATCACGACCACGGCACCTGCTGCACCGATGATGAGCGGGAGCTTCGATTTTTTTGATTCGATTGTGATTTCCGGTTCTGCCATTGGTACACCTATGCTCCCCCCGCTAAGAAAACCACGGGGGGAGCGGGGAGTCGTTTACCGCTTGATTTGTAAGGTTTCCATCAGTAACTGATCGGCCGTTTGGATCGTACGGCTATTCGCCGAGTACCCGCGTTGTCCGATAATTAAACTGGTGAATTCCTTTGCCAAATCGACATTCGATAATTCAAGATAACCGGAGTAGACCCGGTTCGATGTTCCATTCGCTGTCGAAAGTTTCGGATCCCCTGAGTTCACCGTCGTTTCAAACAGATTGCCGCTTGCTCGCGATAAGCCCTGTGCGTTGGTAAATGTTGCCAGCTCTACTTGGGCAAGCGCCCGTGTTAAGCCATTTGTAAAGGCGCCGTACACAGTGCCGCTATCGTCGACGCTTAATCCATCCAACTTACCTGACGCATAGCCGTTTTGACTGGTAGCTTGCGTAGAAAAAGCCGAGCTGGTTTGAGTAATGCCGCTCAGCGATCCGGCAAGTCCAGCGTCTAATGCGATAGTAAGCGATTCTGCGCCATTCGGCAATTGAATTGTCAGGTTACTCGCATTTCCATCAAAGGTAAAGTTCGCCAGTGACCCATCAGAGTTAAACGAAATTTTCCCGGTATTGCCATTCATTACCGCTGCCGATTCACCCGGTAATGTCGCGGTCCAACGCCATTCATTCGCATTGCCAGTCTTGGCAAATGTCATATTCAAGTTGTGTCCAACGCCTAACGTATCGTACACCACAATCGAAGTCGAATGAGTGGTGTCTGCTGTGGCGATGTTTGCCGAACCTGCCGCAATACCTGCCGCCGAACTAACAGTAACGCCACCGCCGCCTATACCTTCGATGCCGGTCACCAATCCATCGGAATTACGTGTGAAAGATAGTTGTCGTCCAGTATAAGACGGTGTCGTTGCACCGGTCGGGATAAAGTCATCGACCGCTACCAGCGTTGAATCGGTTCCGCCTGCCGTCCGGGTGGTTGCCCCAAATAGCGCAGTACACAAGTTATTCGGTGGAGTGCCGCCCGTGGTATCCGTTAATTGCAAATAGTGAGAGGCTGTATCGCCGTACGCTCGGCGTTCAATCTGCAACTGCGTTCCATTCAAAGAGGCAATTGCTCCGGGGACTTGTGCGTTAATCGCATTGATTAAATCACCGATGGTTGAATTCACCGACAATCCGGTAATCGCTTGTGCTGCGCCGCCATCCACCGCTACCGAGAAATTCACTCCGGTAACGTTGCTTGCCCCACCGACATCCCCCAACCCC
>JAOTSC010000013.1 GCA_030247525.1 bacterium
GACTGAGGTCACTGGCTTATCTGAGTTGCTATTGAGAACATGGGAGCGGCGATACAAAGTCGTAGTGCCATATCGAACAAATGCCGGACAAAGGTTGTACAACCAGAAAAACATTACCCGACTCCAGTATTTGAAAGCGCTAACAGGGAACGGTCGACGAATCGGAGACATCGCCCATTTAGACGATTCTACTCTGCAACAACTTGCAATGCCTTATGGAAAGTCTGATTTCGGAACGTTGGATATCGCCATGCAGAGTGTTATCGATGTGATGCGTAAGAAGTGCATTGGTTCGATACTTTCGTTTGATCGCGAGTTGTTAGAATCGTTGTTGGATAGCTCACTCGCGAGATTCTCTCGCAGCGTGCTTCGCGATCATGTCATTTTTCCGGTACTGGTTGAGATCGGTGATAAGTGGAGGCGTTCTGAGTTAAGTATCGCCCACGAGCATTTTGCCTCGGAAGTGATAAGTAACTTCATCACCACACATTGGCTATCCCCTCGATTCACTTCGAACTCGCAGTTATTAGTAGTGGCAACTCCGGTCAATCATTTCCATTCGATACCGGCACTCTTTCTTGTCGATGAAGCAATGTCACAGGGCTGGAATGCTTTGTACCTCGGTACCAATCTGCCAGCGAGTGATATTGCATTAGCTTGTCAAAAAAAGAACGCTTCGGCACTTGCACTAAGCATAGTTCACTCAACTTCCGAATCATCACTTGAGACAGAATTAGTATCCATTCGAAAGTTGCTGACACCTGATTTTCCAATTCTGATTGGCGGAAGCGGTGCATCCAAAATGCGAAGTTTGTTATCTCAAGTAAACGCTCGGTTCATGTTTAAATTCAGCGAGTTATCGAAGTTCTTTACAGAGTATTGTCAGAATTCGGGAAGTCATCTTGGAAACGAACTGTGATCACAAGTCTGAAAATCTTGCTGAATAATATTTGTTACTGCCTGATATCTCATCGCTTACCGGGAGGCATTGCATGAATGAGTCTGGAGAACGAAAACCGGAAATGCTCCGGGCAACGCAACAGAAGATCGCAGTAGTCGGTTCGGGGATTTCCGGATTGATTGCAGCGAGTTTACTGGATAAACATCACGACGTCACCATTTTCGAGGCGGGTGACTATTTCGGTGGTCATACTAACACGGTTGAGATTCAAACAGAAGGTAAAACGATCGCAGTTGATACCGGGTTTATTGTATTTAACGATGTAACATACCCGAATTTTCTCAAGTTCCTCACCAAGTACAATGTGGCGTCGCAACCGACAACGATGAGCTTCTCCTTTCACGATGAAGCTACCGGCTTTGAGTACAATGGAACGACTCTCAACACTTTATTTGCCCAGCGTAGTAACCTGATTTCAGTCAAGTTCTATAAAATGTTGAGCGAAATCATTCGATTTAATCGCGAGGGAAAAGCGTTTGCCGCGAATGGCAATGAAACCATACTGCTTGGCGATTACCTACGAGAAAGAAAGTATAGCCAAGAGCTCATTGAATGGTATGTCATACCAATGGGGGCTGCCATCTGGTCATCTAAACATGATCAGATGAAGGAATTCCCCGCAAAGTACTTTCTACAATTTTTCAATCATCACCAAATGCTTAACGTGAACGAGCGACCGGTGTGGCGTACGATAAGCGGTGGTTCGCGCGAGTATGTTCGGGCAATGATGAGTCAATTCTCAGGAAAAGCACACACGAAGTCGCCGGTTGAGCGAATCGAGCGAACTGTCGCAGGTATCCGCCTGACCGTAACCGGTGCGCAACCAATGGAATTCGATCAAATCGTGATTGCAGCGCACAGCGATCAGGCACTTAGAATGTTGGCAGATCCATCGCAGTCTGAAACCGAAATATTAGGTGCGATTCCCTACCAAAAAAATATGGCTTACTTACATAGTGATATTCGAGTGCTCCCATCTCGAAGAAAAGCGTGGGCTGCCTGGAACAGCCGCTTGTTAAAGGATAGCAACAGGACAGCACTTTCCTACCAGATGAATCTTTTACAGAATCTGCCATTAAGGGAAACGCAATTGATAGTAACCCTCAATGAAAAGAGTGCAATCGATGAAACAAAAATGTTACAGGAAATTGAATATCATCATCCGGTTTACACATTGGAATCTGTTGCCGCACAACGTCGCAAAGCCGAGATAAGCGGAGTGAATCGTACCCATTATTGTGGAGCATATTGGCATTTTGGCTTTCATGAGGATGGCGCAAAGAGTGCGTTGGAAGTTGGAAGTCATTTCGGGGTTGCACTGTGACACTTATCCGTAAGAGTGCAATATACCGCGGAACAGTAATCCACAATCGAGTACAACCCAGGAAACACCTGTTCAGGTACGGTTTGTTTATGGTGTACATCGATCTATTGGAGCTGGAATCACTTTTCCCGGAGTCGTTGCTCTGGAGTATCCGGCGGTCCGCGGTTGTCGCTTTCCGGCGAAGCGATTATCTCGGTGATCCATCAATTTCCCTGGAAGACGCAATCCGACAAACGATCAAAGAAAAGACTGGAGTTCAAACCGAGGGTCCGATCCGAATGTTGACACATTTGCGATACTTCGGATATTGCATGAATCCAGTAACATTCTACTATGTGTTTTCAAAGGATGATCGTCAGTTAGAATGCATTGTTGCAGAAGTGAATAATACTCCCTGGAACGAAAGATACACTTATGTACTGCCAATCTCTGAAGCGAAGGAGAGGAATGATTATTACACGTGGGACTTTCCAAAACAGTTTCATGTTTCTCCTTTCATGGCGATGTCACAGCAGTACGACTGGCGGTTCGCAGAGCCTGGTGAACAACTATCAGTGACGATGGCTAATTATGAAAACGGACAATTCATGTTTCAAGCAGCGTTGCAACTGCATAAGCATACTTGGTCAAGAAATAGCCTGTTGGCAGCATTATTATCGTTTCCCTTCATTACGGTGAAAGTTATTGGCGCGATTTACTGGGAGGCGATCCGGTTATGGTTTAAGAAAATTCCCTTTCACGATCATCCAAAACAAAATAATCCAAAAGGAGCTAACCTTGAGTGAGATACTGCTCGACTCCGCTGCGTTGATTACACAAAGTGGACGGACACCCTTGATCATTCGTTTTTTACGACAAAAGTTTATCGAACGGTTGTCGCGGATTTCGATTGGAACCTTGACAGTGATTGATCCCAATGGAACTTACTTACTTGGCAGCGACCACTCAATCCGGGCTACTCTACACATCAATAATCTGGAATTCTACCGAAAGGTAGCAGTTGGCGGAACGATTGGTGCTGCAGATGCGTACATCGACGGTTTATGGAAATCCGATGACCTTGTATCGCTAATAAGGTTATTCATCCGAAATCGAGCTATCATGGATCGAATGGAAGGTGGCTTGGCATGGATTGGAAACGCAATATTTCGATTAACTCACAGGAAGAATCGTAACACCATAGATGGTAGTAAAGCGAACATCTTAGCACATTATGACATCGGTAATGAGTTCTATCAGTTGATGCTGGATGAAACGATGGCATATTCTTCTGCCGTATTCCTGTCGCCAGACTCAACGCTTACAGAGGCTTCCACAGAAAAATTCGACCGCTTGTGCAGAAAATTGGATTTAAAGCCGCAGGATCAAGTCATCGAGATTGGTACTGGATGGGGTGGATTTGCGATTCATGCTGCTTCAAAATACGGATGTAAGGTGACCACTACTACGATCTCGGCTGAGCAGTATCAATATGCAAAAGCCGCCGTAGAAAGGGCAGGTCTTACAGGTCAGATTACACTGCTCAATCAGGATTACCGGTTACTAACCGGAACCTTTGATAAGTTAGTTTCCATTGAGATGATAGAAGCGGTGGGAGCGGAATACATCGGAGAATTTGTGGAAAAGTGTTCACGGTTGTTGAAGCCGGATGGACTTATGACGATTAAAGTGATAGCTTCTCCTGATCAGCATTTTGATGAGTACCGAAAGCGGGCGGACTTCATCCAAAGTCACATTTTCCCCGGTTCCTGTCTTGTTTCGATTGCTCATTTGTTAGAGAATGTTAAATTGAAAACCAATCTTCGCCTGTTAGGACTTGAAGACATTACTCTACATTACGCCCGAACGTTGAATGAGTGGAATCTGCGATTTCAAGCAAATCGTTCCAGAGTATCCGATTTGGGGTATCCGGATTCGTTCCAGCGAATGTGGGAGTATTATTTAGCATACTGTGAAGCAGGTTTCCGGGAACGTTTTATCGGCAATGTTCAACTGATGTTCGCCAAACCGGAAAATCGGCTTGATCCGGTCACTATGATGCAGGAGAAATGATGGTATCAGTAGTTATCCAGTTAATGGAACACGGCTATCTCCCTGATTCGATGATTCGATTCGGCATTCGCAAACTGCTTCGAGAGAGATTGAAAACATGTGAGCTGGAAAAATCAAACGGTAGTATGCAGCGGTTTGTCAATTCGCTGAGTTCTGGTCCAGTAGCTCTTGTACCTGAAAAAGCGAACGAGCAGCATTACGAACTGCCGGCTGATTTCTTTGAATTGGTATTGGGTCCCAACCGAAAATACAGTTCCTGTCACTATAACAATCGAACCGATTCGCTTGAGCAGGCAGAACAGAACATGCTTTCGCTTACCTGTGAACGGGCTGAGATCAGTGATGGAATGGATATTCTTGAGTTGGGATGCGGTTGGGGATCGCTTTCCCTCTGGATGGCGAGGAGGTATCCGAAATCCCGGATTACCGGAGTTTCAAACTCATCAGAGCAAAGAAAGGCGATTCTCGATCGAGCTGCTGCCGAGGGTTTAACTAACATCGAAATCATTACGGCTGACATGAATAGTTTCGAGATCAACCGGCAGTTTGATCGGGTAGTTTCCGTCGAGATGTTTGAACACATGCACAATTACCAGGAATTGTTACATCGAATCTCACAGTGGTTAAAACCGGATGGAAAACTATTTGTTCATATCTTTTCACATCGCACTTACTGTTATCCATTTGTAACACAGGGTGACTCCGATTGGATGGCAACCTATTTCTTTACCGGTGGTCTTATGCCATCACACAATTTGCTTTCTCAGTTCAACAAACACCTGACAGTAGAAGCAGATTGGTTCGTCTCGGGCGTCCATTATTCAAAAAGCAGTAGGGATTGGCTGATAAACATGAAACTTCAGCGTGAAGCAATAATCGACATACTTCATCAGCACTACGGTAAAAATGAAGCTCGATTGTGGTTTCAGCGGTGGCGAATTTTCTTTATGGCATGCGAGGAGTTGTTCGGAATGGACAACGGCAAAGAATGGGGAGTATCTCACCTCAGATTTGTCAAGAACGCAGGGACGAAGTAATGTTGATATTCTTCATAGGACATTGGTTCTCATCACTTTTTGTGCAGACCTTTTTTTTGCACCGGTTCGCCTCACACCGGATGTTTAAACTATCAGAGCGCTGGTTGAAATTTTGGTATGTAACTACGGTGATACTTCAGGGGGTTTCGTTCTTGAACCCCCGCGCTTATGCGATTTTACATCGACGTCATCACGCGTATAGCGATGGAGTGTTAGATCCACATTCACCGATGCGACATCGAAATGTTTTCAGTTTAATGAGAGAAACATACGAAAATTACCTGACTGCTCTATCACGAAACAACAAGGAATTCGAGAAATACGGCAGCAATATTCCCGAGTGGCCTTGGTTAGACCGGCTTGCCGACCAGTGGAGTGTTCGTATTGGATTTGTGGTAGTTTACACGCTGATTTACATAGTATTTGCCCCCTCCATCTGGTGGTTTCTGTTGTTACCGATTCACTTCATTATGGGTCCGATCCATGGTGCGATTGTGAATTGGGGAGGACACAAGTATGGATATGTCAATCATCCTGATACTGGTGATCACTCACGAAACACACTCCCCTTTGATTTTTTAACTTTAGGGGAACTTTTCCAGAATAATCATCATCATTCACCGGGACGGTTAAACTTTGCACACCGCTGGTACGAGATTGATCCAGTTTACTGGGTGATTCGTTTAATGGCAGTTATCGGGTTGGTTCAGATTACAGATACAAAGCTGAAGCAGATTTGATGTATGACTTCACCGGAAAGCAAATCCTTACTAAAAAAGAGTAATGAAGGTTTCCACTCATAACCTATCTCGATACGAATTTTATCTGATGTATTAAAAGGCAGAAACCCTGTGATTCGAGCCATCAATCACTGAAATTCCAACCACTCACTGGATATCTTTTGTCCACGTTTGTGGAACTCGCTGGATCTTAAACGGGTCAAATCCAGCTTTTTCAAGCTTGGAAATCAGATGTTGTATTAGTGAATCGGGAGGATTCGGTTCCCGTGTCATTATCCAAGCATAGCTTCGGTTAGACGTTCCGACGACGGTATAAGTGTACTCCTGATCCAGATCGAGCACGTAATATGGGAACTTGATTGGCCAAAAGAACTGAACCCGCCATTCTGAAAACGTCGAGCGATCCACCACAAACCCCTTAGCCGTATAGGTTTTCAGTTCACCGGTAGGGGTCCCTTTACGAAAAGTGAATCGAATGTCGACGTCGCCGTCTTCCCGCAGCGAATAAGTTTCAATGGCATTCACTGCCCCTTTCTCAATAAACGTTGGAATGTTGGCTACAACATACCAGTCGCCCATGAATCGAGTTGGATCAATAGTGGAAACTTTGTTCAACTCACCCATTTGTTTTGCCTGAAAACAGGATGAACTCAGTACAGTTAGTGCAAGAATTGCGGTTAAACAACGTCTCTTCATTGCGATACCTTCTTGGGAATCCAAGGGATGAACGCATTTGTACGTTGCGAGTACTCGTTGTAACCAGGTTTGGTTCTCATACTCCGCTCCAGCAATGGAACGCCTGAGAAGAATCTCAAAAGCAGTGTTATCATTACCGGCGAAATCAATATCCAATCGTATCCGGCAGCCACCCCAAACGCTCCAAATCCCCACCAAAGTAAAGCTTCGCCGAAGTAATTTGGATGTCTCGAATACTTCCAAAGTCCCGTCCTTAGAAACGACTCACGCTGTTGAAGTTTGAGGTACTTTGCAAGTTGTCCATCAGCAGTCATCTCGATAATAAAACCGATAGTCCAAATCACAATGCCAATCGTATCCCAAAGTGTCCAAAATTCGGGAGCAGTTTGCATGGAAACCGCGAGTGGTCTCGCTATCACCCAAAGCAGAACGCCTTGAAGCAGAAAGACCCGGAAGAAACTCGTCCACCACCAGTTTTGACCGCCTTCTTCGCGCCATTTCCGATAGCGGGAGTCTTCGGGTTTTCCACGATGTCTGCTCCAGATATGGAAAGCCAATCTACCTCCCCATATAATTGTCAGTCCAAAAACTAACCAAGCCCGCCAGTGTACCTCGCCGGTCACAAAATGTACCAGCGCAACCACACCGAATCCCGGACCCCACGCAATATCAATGATGCTGACATCACGTAACTTCACACTCACTAACCATGTAACAATTAGATATCCAATCAAAGCGCCAATCTCGATCAGCAGTATCTCAGTGTTCATCGATAGTTCCTTCTTTTCGCTTCAGCAGTTACATCTTCCACTTGAGTTAAAATGCCTTTCTTATTGATGTAGTCAAGTACCCAGCCCGAAAGAGCTCCACTACTTGCCATCGAAAGACGGTAATCCACTAACGTCCCACCATCAGACTTACTTACCAAAATCCATTGACCTGCACCTATCTCAATAATTGAAGCGTCATTCATAACTTTCATCGAAAGACTGTTCGTAAGCGCAAGATTCGCTGGTGTCTCAAGAGTCCATTGCAGAAAAAGAGTGTCTCCAGCCCGTGATTTTTTCATTCGGTAGAAGAAGTATCGATCCGGTAGCAAGGGGATATCCCATCGCTGATAACCAATTTGTACTGAACTGTCCTGAACGACGATACCAGCTTGAAGCCGTGAGGCTGCAGTCAAGAACCGGTTGTAAGCAGGAACATCGTAAACTACTTCAGCTATCAATTCTGCCGGAGCATTTGTTTCACCAGAAATGGCGAGGGCAGGACTCTCAAATCCGTCTATCGTTCTCTTTGAATGTGTCCATCCTGAAGGATATGTTTGCTCTTTGACCCAACCGCTTTCCGTGGAAAGCTTTTTCAGTAACAATTCATTAGATGAACCGATAGCATAGCTAACGGAGAACAACAGCAGAATTGGGATAACTAACCTTTTCATCTACGCCCCTTAATGATTGCGTGTTTACTCATCAGCCACATCATTACGCCCCAAGCAACTCCCAAGGTGATCAACGCTATTGCAGGCCGGGTAAGCGATATTGCACCGAGACCAGCGGCACCACGATAAGTCAGTGGACCTCCAATTAGCCCAAGAAGAATCGCGACAATCGGCCGGCTCAGGATTGATTTGAAGGAATGGTTAACAGTCAGAGCGAATCCGAGCCAAATTCCGCCAATCCACAGTGGAGCAACAATAGCGTTTTCTCCCCAGCTGGATTTATACTCAACAAAATTCAAAGCTGTAAGTACACTATCGAAAAGGAATCCAGAGATGACAATCACCCCTGTCACGAGAAATTCGCCTTTGATGAACGTTTTCGATGCGATGTGCCAACTCATGAAGAGGATAGCAAGAAGCGGTCCGAACCACCAGAAGTCATTTCGGGCAGCAAGAACACTTCCCCACCAAACGACCATGTATCCTATGGCGTTGATAAACACTTTCAGCCGGTCATCAGCAAATCGATTCTTCATATTATGCAATACCTATACAAATGTTTTACTATTCCGTTATCACTTGCGATGATTAGCAAGAATACCTAATACTCTTTTTATCTGACTCTCAACAGAGTGAAGAGCTTTGCGATAAGTAATTTTGGCCGCAATGCCGCTTGAATACTATATTATCATGCAAGATCTCAGCTATGTTACAGAGGGCTGATAAAGTATCTTAGCATGTATCGGGCTGGAGGTTAGTGCTGCTTAGCAGGTGTATGAGTTGTTGTACGATACTTATGCAATATTGTTGGAATCTGTTTCTACGACAGACGAACTCGAAGGCGAGCTTTCTTTCGAGGCAATGCTCATTCCCGTAATGTTTACGCGATCAAGATGCACATTACGATGAACTTTCGAGAAATGACCGACTAATGATCTAAGTATAATGATGATTCATAATAATCTGTGATCCTCAATGCTGCTTGTTGCGCAAGTACAGTTTTTTCAATTCCGTGATCATTACGATGACCAATGCTCCAACGGCGCAGATTCCCAGTTCTGTCGGTTGTAACGGTGTTGTGCGAAACACGGTGTTAAAAAACGGGACATAAATAATGATCATCTGCAGGGTCAGTGTGACGCCAATGGCAAGCAACAACACCGGGTTGCTGAGCCAGGACTGTTTAAACAGCGATTGCGTTTGCTTGCGCACACACAGCGCGTATGCCATCTGGCAGAACGTCAGCATTGTGAACACTATGGTCTGCCAGGCGTTTGAACCTGTTCCGCCATCCCAGAACCAGTACCCGGTCCCCACCGAGATCAAGCCGATGATCAGACCCATGACGAGAATCTGCCAGCCCAGTCCGCGTGCAAAAATGCCTTCTCGCGGATTGTACGGCGGTCGGTTCATTACATCGCGCTCAGCTTCTTCGAACCCCAAAGCAACTGCCGGTACGCCATCGGTCACCAGATTGATCCATAAAATTTGAATCGGGAGCAACGTCAGCGGCATACCCATCAGTGGGCCCGAGAGCATGACAACGATTTCACCAGCATTACCGGTGAGGATGTATTTGACGAATTTGCGGATATTATCGTAAATGCGGCGGCCTTCTTTAACGGCGGCGACGATGGTCGCGAAATTATCATCCAGCAGGACCATATCGGAGGATTCTTTGCTGACGTCGGTCCCTGTAATCCCCATTGCCACACCAATGTCGGCTGATTTCAACGCCGGTGCATCGTTGACGCCATCTCCTGTCATCGAGACGATCTCATGTTGTGCTTGCAACGCATCAATGATGACCAACTTATGCTTGGGCGAAACGCGCGCAAAGACGGAAACATCCTTGATTCGGGCACTTAGCGCATCGGCGGTCATCTTGTCTAAATCCTGCCCGGTTAAAACCGTATCGGAAGTCGTCAGCCCCAAATCCTTAGCGATGGCGACTGCCGTCAGAGGATGATCACCGGTTATCATTATCGGGCGAATCCCGGCCTGCTTGCATAGCCGAACGGACTCAATTGCTTCGGGACGCACCGGGTCGAGCATGCATGCCATCCCAAGAAAGACCAGATCCCGCTCGTATTGCGCCGGTTGATCCAGCCCATCGACATTTATAAACCGATAGGCTAATCCAAGCACCCGAATACCTTTTTTCGCCATCGCTTTGTTTTCGACTGAAATTGCGGCTTTTCTTTCATCGCTGAGAAGTTGAATGACACCGTTAATCAGAATCCGGTTGCACACCTCGATCAAGCCATCGGTCGCCCCCTTGGTCAATACCAAGTAATCGGTGTTCCCCTCATGCCCAGCGGCTGCAAGAACAGGACGCAAAATTGTGGCCTGGGAAGACGATGGCAGGGTGTGAATGGTGGACATCCGTTTACGTTCGGAGTCAAAGGGCAGTTCGCGAACACGCGGTAACAAAGCTTGCAGATCGCGTTGCACCAGTCCCGCCTGTTGTGCCACAAGCACCAGCGCGCCTTCAGTAGGATCACCAAGAATACCATTTTGCGCTTTTTCATCGATGACGGCGTCGTTGCAGAGCGTCCCTGCAAGCAACAGCAGATTAAGATCATAATCTTCGTGTTTTGACACTGCCTCATCGAGGGAGTAGCGGCGATTCGGTAACACAATGTCCGAAACCGTCATTTTATTCTGCGTCAGAGTGCCGGTTTTGTCGGAACAAATCACAGTTACCCCGCCCAGGGTTTCTACTGCCGGAAGCCTCCGAATTAACGCTTTTTTCTTCAGCATCTGCTGTGCGCCCAGCGCAAGGGCGATGGTGACGACTGCTGGTAAACCTTCGGGAATAGCCGCCACCGCCATGCTGATGGCGGTCATGAATATTTCCTTCAAGCCTGCGCCTTGCAGATAGATCATGCCTGCAACGATGACAATCAATACCCCGGCAGCCATTGCTAACGATTTTCCGAGCTTTGCCAATCGTCGTTGCAACGGGGTTTGCTCATCCTCAACGTCCTGAAGCATGGAGGCGATTTTGCCCAATTCGGTATGCATACCGGTGCCAGTGACTACAGCCTCACCGCGACCGTACGTCACAACAGTGCCCCGATATATCATGTTTTTACGATCGGACAGGGCAAGATTGGCGTCCGGCAGCACACTGGGATCTTTGTCCACCGATTCTGATTCGCCGGTCAGGGCTGCTTCCTGGACTTTGAGATTCGCTGTTGTGATTAATCGGGCATCCGCCGGCACAATGTTCCCGGCTTCGATGAGTAAGATGTCTCCCGGTACCAAGTCTTTTGCTGAAATCTGCCGCTCTGCACCGTCACGCCGCACCCTCACATTAAGTACCGTCATCTTCTTGAGGGCCGCCATGGCATTTTCTGCTTTGAATTCTTGCCAAAAACCGAGAATTGTATTGAGCACCACAATGACGAAAATCACGATAGCATCGATGTATTCCTGCAGTACCACCGAAAGAACAACAGCGACAAGCAGAATCAGGGTCATGACCTCCTTCACCTGCGCCAAAAGAATCTGCCATGCCCTTTTCTTTCCCTTCTCGATCAGGTCGTTAGGGCCGTGTACGCCCAACAGTCGCGTTGCATCGGACGTTGATAAGCCTTGTTGCGGGGATGTTTCATGGTTTTTAAGCACCTCTTCGGCGCTCAGGCGATACAGTTCCTGCATTGATCACCTCAAGTATGTGCGTATAGACTATGTTATCAGATTAGTGAAATTTAGAGAAAGATGTCGTATTACGGAAATCATACACCATTGCCTATGGCACTCAACGACAGTTCAGTTGACATAGATCGCTGCCTCGTCAAATCGAGCCACTTCATCTCATAATCAGTCATTCAATACAGTCTGCAATTTGATTAAGAGAGCCTTGATGCCGTCGAATTACTTTCATCACAGCTCTGTTTTGGTATCAGCACTTCGACCCAATGTTCTTTTTGGTCATCGATTAGTGGAATGGTATTATCGGGTTGTTCAATACCGTCAACATTGAAGTGCATTTCATCATTCTCAGCGGGGGCTTGCAAAACCTCGATGTGGTAGACTGTTTCTCGATAACGGTAGTGAATTTTGTATCCCTTCCAATCGGACGGGAGACACGGGTTCATTCGTAGTTTATCCACCTCAAGCCGAAGTCCCAGAAGCGACTCCATAATCAACTGATACAACCATCCCGCCGATCCCGAGTACCATGTCCAACCTCCTCGGCCGGTATGAGGCGGCGCTGAGTAGACGTCGGCAGCGACTACATAGGGTTCCACTTTATAGATGTTAGTCTGTTCAAACGTTATTGCATGGTTTACTGGGTTGATTATTGTAAAAAGCTCCCATGCCTTTTGGCTGTCTTTCATGCGAGCGAAAGCCATTGCCGCCCAAATTGCGGCATGTGTATACTGCCCGCCATTTTCTCGAACACCCGGAACATATCCTCGAATGTAACCGGGATCCAGCGTCGATTTATCGAACGGTGGATCTAACAATTGGATTAACCTTGTCTCGCGACGAACGAGGTTTTCATCCAATGCTTTCATTGCTTGATAAGAACGTCCATTTTCTCCTGCACCCGAAAGTACCGCCCAACTTTGTACAATCGAATCTATCTTGCATTCAGAGTTAGCCGACGATCCCAGTGGTGAACCGTCGTCGAAGTATGCACGGCGATACCACTCGCCATCCCAGCCATTGGTCTCAATATTGCGACGAAGTTCCTCCGCTTCTTCGATACAATGTTTGGCAAATACCTCATCTCCTTGAATCCGGGCAATACTCGCAAAGCGAGTAAGAACTTCGTAAAGAAAGAATCCCAACCACACGCTTTCGCCTTTACCGTGCTCACCAACTAAGTTGTATCCGTCGTTCCAGTCACCGGTACCGATGAGTGGCAGACCATGCTTGCCGTATTTAAAACCATTCCGTATTGCTCGAACGCAGTGTTCATATAGACTCGCAGTCTCTTCCGAATGTGCTGGTAAGTCGTAATAAGAATCTTCGTCCGCTTTTACCAAGCGACCTTGGAGGAAGTGAATCGGCTCATTTAATAAATCGGTATCTCCGGTCTCAAGGATATAGCGACAGGTTGCAAGCGGTAGCCAGAGGTAATCATCTGAACAGTGAGTTCGTACACCTCGACCGGAGGGTGGATGCCACCAATGTTGTACATCACCTTCGAGAAATTGATGTGACGCGCAACGGAGCAGATGTTCACGTACGAGATTCGGTTTGGCGTGGATGAGCGCCATAACATCTTGCAATTGATCCCGGAAACCGAACGCGCCACCCGATTGGTAAGTTGCAGTTCGCGCCCAGAGACGGCATGCAAGAGTTTGATAAACCAGCCAGCCATTTGCAAGCACATTTAGCGATTGGTCGGGCGTTTCCACATTAATTGTACCAAGGGTGTGTGTCCAATGCTGCCAAACCATTTCGAGAGCATTGTGTGCTGCAGTTAATCCTCGAAAGCGTTTAACCAGTTTTCGAGCTTCTTCGGTATCTCGCCCGACACCAAGTCGGAATACAATCTCACGCTCTTGGCCGGGAGTTAGATCAAAGTTTACTTGGATTGCAGCGCAAGGATCAAGACCTGCCCCCACCTTATTGGAAAGATGTGTTTGTTTCATTGCTGCCGGAGCATTTTGTGTACCATTGCGTCCGATAAATTCAGTCCGATCACCGCTTACAGAGCGAATCGTATCATCCACATCGAAAAATGCAGTCCGGTCGCGGAACTCTGTGTTATAAGGGTTACGCGCGAAAAGCGATCCACAATCTTGATCAATTTCGGTTATCAGATGCATACTCGATTTTGAAGGGAGGTCGCCAAGTACCCATTCGGCATACCCAGTTGCAGAAAGCCGTCGAGATCGGTCTGAGACGTTTCGAACTTTGAGCACCATAAATTTGATAGCTGCATCCAACGCCACATAAACCCATAACTCAGAATAAATTCCCCGTTCGGTGTGCTCGAAAACGCTATACCCGAATCCATGCCTGGTAACATAAGGTGTTATCCCACGGCATGGGAGTGGCGTTGGTGACCAGAAATGGCCGCGTTCTTCATCTCGGAGATATATTGCTTCACCGCTCGAATCACTAACAGGATCGTTACCCCAGGGTGTAAGACGGAATTCGTGGGCATTCTCGCTCCAAGTATACGCCGATCCACTTTCCGAGATGACTGACCCGAACTCCGGGTTTGACAACACATTCACCCATGGAGTGGGAGTTAACTGGCCGTTTGCAGTTGTAATCACATATTCGCGCCCATCCGGGGTGAATCCTCCTAATCCATTAAAAAACTTTAGATCGGAGCGCGGTAACGGAATGACCGCCAGTGGTTCTGGACGGTGGGTTCGGGATGGGTTAATGCGAGGAACAAGTACTTCTCCTAAACCACGGCCATTGATCTGATTTTCCAACGATCCATGGCTGTCAGTGATGATCACACGAGCAACTGTCTGTATAAGGATGCGGTCTTTCTCAGCGATTTGATCGGCAGGCCGCACGAAAATTCCTCCAGGTCGATCGGTCGCGTTGGCTTCGGTACCTGAAGCAATGAGTCCCATGATCTGGTCGTGCAGAATTTGCCGGTAACCGGCGTGATCTTCATTCCAAATCACCAGATCCACCGACAGTCCTTTTAAACGCCAATAAGCATGTGCCTGAATGAGTTGTCGGACTAAGAGGATATTAGAAGGGTCTTCAATCTGCAATAATACAATCGGCAAATCGCCAGAGATGGCGTGTCCCCAAAGACCAGACTGCCCACGGTGGTTCTTCATAATGGTGCTTGGGTCGGCTCGCAGTGAGATATTTGCATAAACAATCGAACTGGCAAGGCGCCCATAGAGTTGTGCATCGGTTTCGGTGGCATTGATCTGGCGGAGTAGTACTTGGCTATGAGTCCACGCCAACTCGAAAACTCGATCCGCCAGACGCCGGTCCTGATACTTTTCGACCAAACTTAAAGCGGCTTCACGGGTTTCAGCGATACCGGAAACAATGTTTATCGTTGCGGATTCTTCCGGTTCCAAAGCTATCCGGTAGCGGATTGCAACAATTGGATCAAGTACAGAGCCTTCGGTGCCGGAAAGCAATCCTGCATCTTCGCTCATCGCTTGGGGACAAGCAACCGTGTTGCCACGACCGACGAATTTCATGCGATCGGTTTCGTATGAGATTTCTCCAACCTCCGCTCCATGCACAGCCATTAAATGCAACATCCATGGTGGGTGCTCACTAAGCGAACGAGGTCTGCGTGTACATAGGATTGCGCGCTGTCGACGAATGATTTCTGTCTGCACAAATAGATTACTGAATGCCGAGTGCAAAGCATCGGCAGCAGGCGACGCCAATACTACTTCCGCGTAACTTGTGACTTCGATTGTGCGCCGTGTCCGGGCTCGATTGGTAATTCGGGTACGACGTACCTCGATGTCATCTTCTGGAGAAACAGCGATCTCAGTATACGTGTCAAAATTGTGATCACGACCGCGGAATTCAGCTCTCCCTTCCGAAAAGATTGCCTCAAAACTCTTTGAACTCTTGTGCGTCGGTTGAAAAGCAGTCGACCAAAATTCGCCACTTGAAACATCGCGGAGATAACAAAAAGTCCCCCAATTATCACGGGTACGATCTTCACGCCATCGAGTAACTGCAAGATCTTTCCAGTGGCTATAGCCGCCACCGGCATTTGTGACCATAACATGATATTTGCCATTCGAAAGCAATTGCACTTCCGGGTTCGGTGTGTCAGGACTTGTGAAAACGCGAATCGGCGTTTCTGGAGTGCTGGAACTTAAGTCATGTTCTGATAGCTTGGTAGTGTGAGCATAGAACGCCGATACCTTGGGAATTCGTTCTTGAAGCAAAAGAAGTGTCGCTTGGAATAATGGTTCCGACTTGAATCGTTTTTGCATCGGGTGATCTTGGAGCAGATAATCCAATGAGAGCAAACTCATGCCTTGATGGTGAGCCATAAAAGAGCGAACTATTACGCATGACTGTCCACGCGGAAGGCGTGATGGTGTATAGTCAATCGCTTCATAGAAGCCATAACGACTTTCAAAGCCTTCTGATGCGAGTCGCTCGAGGTTTTGGCATGCTTCTTTTGGGGCGACCATCAGAGCCAATGCTGAGGCATACGGTGCTATGACTAAATCATCCGCAAGCCCACGTTTGAGTCCTAATCCGGGGACGCCAAAAGCGCGGTATTGGTAATTGGATTGAGCATCGATTCCATTGTAACCGCTTTCTGAAATACCCCACGGCACATTTCGCTTCTTCCCATACTCAATTTGCCTTGCTACCGCCGCCTTGCAAGTCTGATCGAGTAAGGTATGTTCATAGGTCGGCATCACCAGGAGTGGCATCAAATATTCGAACATCGAACCACTCCATGAAAGGAGAATCGGTTCCCCACCAGCGGTAGTTAGCAGACGTCCCAATGCAAACCAGCTCTCTTGCGGTACCTTTCCCTGTGATATCGCAACGAATTCCGAAAACCTCGCTTCCGAGGCAAGCAGATCATAGTAACTGGAATCCCTTCGGCATTCAGCAACATTGTAGCCAATAGTCAGAAGATGACGGGTTTTGTCATACAGGAAATCATAATCCATCTGAGCGAGTAAATCACACGACCGGGCAAGTTCGTTGATCGCTACAATTCTTGCTTTACATGACTGGGTTCCAGTCGCGATCTGGCTTTGAAACTTATCGAGTTGTGCTCTCTCTTCCGAAGTTATCGAAGAAGTAAGGTGACCTTCAATGATCTTTGGTAATTGTATCCCTATGGCGGTTAACTCACGCAACGATAGATTTTTATCGAGTTCAGCGGAAAATTCGAAACAGTTATGAGAAAGTAACAGCTCTGTCCATGGAACGAGTAGAATCAGTTCATTGTATGCATCGCGACACTGTGTGGCGAACGCACCAACCCACCAGTTCAATCGGTTTTCTGGATCGGCTTCGAGAACTTCCAAACCTGCAACCAATTCTGCAGCGGACTTCATCAACTGGTCTAAACACAACCGATATGCTGTTAGTGTGGCAGGTGGATTCTGGGTTACGGACTTCAAATCTTGTTGAATTTGTGCAAGTTGGGCAGAGAAGTCTGAGCAAGTTTCTTTTCCGGTAGAATTACCAAGAGTCTCTATGATCACCCCGATGGTGTCACACAAACCTTCAAAAAATTGAGTACGAATGATCTTGTGGTCTGGTAAGGCAAGTAAACCTGATCGCAATGTCAAAAGGTGACCAGCGAGATTCCCGCTGTCTACCGACGATATGTAGAGTGGCAGTAACGGATTCAAGGTTTGTGTGTCATACCAGTTGTAGAAATGCCCTTTGTGCCGTTCCAAGGCATTCATGGTATGGAGCGTTTTTCCCGTACGTTCAATGAGTTTTCCGGTTGAAACATAACCAAAATCAAACGCGGACAAATTCGCCAGCAAGGCAAGACCGATGTTGGTCGGCGACGTGCGATGTGCAATCACTGCAATCGGATGCACCTGATAGTTGTCGGGCGGCAACCAATGATCTTCTGGACCAACGAAAGTTTCAAAGAACGACCATGTTTTCCGGGAAAGCTTCCGTAAGAAAATTACCTGATTCATCGACAACTTGCCCCAGCAACGAACGAGTGGTAGACTTATCCACCAAGCAATCGCGGGAGAGGCAAACCAAAGAATCAGTATGGGTGCAGCGATAACAAGGGCAAATGGCTTCGATACAATAAGCATCAACATTGTGGAAACGGCAACGAACGGACCTATCCACATAGTCAGATAAGAGTCTGCGAGGTCAGTGCGGCAATTGCGCTCCGATTCGCCGGACGGATTCCATTGAAGTAGTCGCTTATGCGAAATCAGTATGCGCCAAGCTGTGCGTGTAATCGCATCCAGGCTGAAGAACGCTTCGTATGGCAAGCTCACAACCATGAAGACAACCTGCGCGAAATGTCGGCTGGTCAAGTGTAGAACGGCCGATAGATGCTGCGCTAAAGTCATTTCTACCGGCTTCTGAAGAACATTGAAGGCTGATGCGAACAAGGAAGGAATCATGACTATTCCTAACACTGCCAATGTCCAAAACCAGATCGATGGTGATACTATCCAACCCAATAGAAGTAAGAGTGTTAATGCTGCAGCGGTCAAACTATGACGTAAGTTATCAAGTATCTTCCATCGGGATAGTATCGATAGTGGATTCTTCTTCAAATGTCCATCGGAACCGGGAACAAATGGCAACACCCATTGCGCAATCTGCCAATCACCCCGAATCCAGCGATGCCGACGGTTCACATCCGAACTATAGCGAGATGGATATTCTTCATATAACTGCACATCACTTAATAGACCAGCCCGAGCGTAACACCCTTCCAGTAAATCGTGGCTCAGAATCCGGTTATTGGGTAAACGATCTTTCAACACCCGCTCGAATGCTTCCACTTGATAGATACCTTTACCGATAAACGAACCCTCACCGAATAGGTCTTGGTAAACATCGGAGACGGCACGGGTATATGGATCGATCCCAAATTCATTAGTGCACATCCGAGCATACCGCGAACGGTTCGCACCAGGCAGACTCACCGCAACCCGCGGCTGAAGAATACCGTACCCGGCGCCGATTCGCTGCTGTTTTTCGTCATAACAGGCATGGTTCAGTGGGTGTGCTAATGCGCCGACAAATTGACTCGCTGAATCACGAGCTAAACGGGTATCAGTATCCAAAGTGATTACAAATTTCATATCCGGTAAAACTGCCGTGTCACCGACGACGACTGTAAACCGATCACTTGATCCACTCCGTAGGAGTTTATTCAAATCAGCTAATTTTCCGCGCTTGCGCTCAAAACCCATCCATATCCGGTCATGCGGATTCCACTTTCGCGGACGATGGAATAGGAAGAAATTATTGCCTAATGGACTTTGATATTTTTCGTTCAACTCTTCAATTCTCAGTCGCGCTAATCGTAACAGTGTTTCATCCTCTGGTAGAGTTTCTTCGGAGGCGTCGCGAAAATCAGTTAACAGACCAAAGTGAAGGTGGTTATCTCGGTTTGCCAGAAAGCGAACCTCAAGCGCTTCGATCAAGTCCTCGGTATTATTAGTATTAGTCAGCATTGCCGGAACTACGACCAGAGTTCTGAACTCCGGCGGGATTCCTTTAGAAAAATCCATTCGCGGTAATGGCTTTGGTGTTGCAAACAATGTTGCCAGCCAATTCACCACTCCGACCGCCAAGTGACTCGCGCCGAGTGTTGATAAAAGGCTGATTACTCCCAAAAGCCATCCCCGAGACCCATCGGAGTATGCTTTCGTAACGAAGCTCCATGCAATGATCATTGTTAATAGAAGAATCGCACCGCCATATAACAATAGTGGACACCGGTGGTTTACTTTTTGTAGAACCCCGGAAATCGATAATCGTACACCTGCTATTCGTTCGAGTTGCGACAATCCATCATCAATTAGGTAAAAGCCAACGTGCGATATGCGGTCGTTACCACCCGACCTTGTTGTTCCTTCCTTCGCCAGTTGAATTGCTTTGAGTGCCACTTCACTTTCTGAACATGGGCTGCTTTTTGCAATCCTTTCTACAACATGGCGGTAATGATCACGAGTAACAAAATCCATTTTGCGATAGAAATCGCCGGGATCATCACACAGGGTTCGCTCGACAATACTCATCGTTTCGACAAACTCATGCCAGTCGATCGCTCCAAGTAAGCGGAGACTACCGATACTATTACTGATTGATACTTGGTCGGCTGCTTGCTGTTGATTCTCCGAACGTACTAACTGTTCGATGGTTAAGCCGGCTTCGGAGAGTCGCTGTTCAATCCAAGTTAGAGGCAGCGCCAGAGCAGGGTTATGTCCTTGTAAGCGACGCGTGAGTTCGGCAATAAACGAGCTGACCATCGGGGGATTCGAGCGCGCCATGTCTGCGATTACCAGTATTAGACTCTTTGGGTCTGTCGCAGCCATATCAGTCATTTGATTAGCCCAATCGTCGGCGCGGATTCGATCTATCCGGGCAGCAGCGATCCGAGCGGCAACCTGACGTAGATTTTCGATTAACGCCAGACGCAACATTATTGGAATTGCCCACAGCTCACCTAATTTTAAATTATTCACTGTCTGATAGGATGTTACAAATCGGCTGAGGTTTTCCATATCGACCCGACCATCACTATGAGATATTGCTTCCAGAGCGATGTCGTAGACTCGCGGTAGTCCGGCTGAAGGACCGTTTAGTAAATGAGGTAACTCGCGACTATACCCTTTCGGCAAATGTCGCTTAGCGGTTCGAATCTGCTCTTCGATCAAGTAAAAGTTGTCCAACAGCCACTCCCCGGCAGGTGTAAGCCGGAGATCTGCATCAATACCAGCTGTCAGCAAACGATGAACCTCAAGCAAGACATTTTCGTTCTCCGATAACCGTGCCAGAAGATGTTCGAGACTTCGCTTAGTCCTTACCTGATGAGCCATTGCAAGGGTTTTGCCATGCTGTTCCATTTGATCGGCACTAAAAAGTTCAGTTCGAAGGGGAGGTTCGATGTTGCCGTACTTCCGTTTCGGATTGCTTCCGAGGAGATGTGCCCATGTACGAAGTGAAACTCCGCGAACGGTTTTGCTTCTAACCTCCATTTAGAAATTCCCTTCGTAAATCGTAAACAAAATTCATGCATGATGAATGCAAGACTACTCTTAATCCGAGACCATTGCACTGTCTGATTTGGAATAGACAAATGCCGATAATCGATAACGAAATTCAGTGTTATCTGATTGCCAGTGCGCATTATCTGTTCTTTTGGCACAAAGCCTCAAAACCGAAGATTACACCGCACAATTCTTTATCAATACCACCCTGTAGTAATCGATGTTGTTACCAATGTTGCTTTGGATTTGCAAAGGGATCACCAGTCTTGATTGAATTGAATTAGTAACGGAAAGTGGCAGCCAGACCTGATTTACTTGGCATGTGTTTTGATGGAATTACACGTACATTACCACCCATCTTCGCGACAAGCTCTCCTAGATCATCGAGAAGGTCATCAACCTGCGGGTCGTTTAGGTCGGCTAACTCAATAATTCCTGTTATACTGTTGAGGCGACCGGCGATTTGTCGATCAGATTCTATCAGTAAAGTGGCGACTCTACCAGCAACTGCAGCTTGTGCTACTTTATCTAAGTTGTCACTACCAAGTCCTTTAGAGTTTGCAACTTCGAACTCATCGGACACCGCATTTAGCTTGGTTTGATATTGTGGTTCGATTACTTTCCAGGCGCGCTCCCGAAGATTTTCGATGGATAATGTCTCGGGATTGGCCGGGATTCCCTCCTTCATCAGTAACGAATTGTGACTGACTTTCTGGAATAAATGGTGATGTTCGGGCAAAGCTGCCAGAATTAATGGTAAACCCGAAGGCTTTGAATGGCGTTCAGCGATTGCCCGATCAATCGTACGGAAGAACCGTTCTGCGTCGATTTCCTCACCCTCCTGTTTCCCGCCATGCCCATGATGCATGGGCATACTACCTTGACCAACCCCACCATAGGACGCTACTGTGGAGTACGATTCAGTCAATTCATCCCCAAGTGCTTCAATCATCGTATGCGGAACACCTGGTGCAAGTTCGATTTCTTCAAGTGAATTTCGATTTCCTTCAAAGAGTTGAACTTTACTCAAGCTCAAACCTAATATTTGATAGCGATCAACTGACTGAAGAAAGCTCCGCAACGGCTTGGTGTGATAGCTATCAGCTACAACGACGAACTCGGATACCAGTCGCTGTAACCGATACACACGAAACTGCTTTGTATCACTCAACACAGCCAACCCATCCAAAGTGTGTTCCCAAAATGTGTAATCTTGGGCGAGTGATTCATACTGTTCCAGTAATAGTCGGGTTTCTTCGTCGGTATACTTCTGCCGAAGCGACGACTCGAGTTGCTTGATCAGATTGCGAAATCGAATTGGATCTTGCTTGTTCTCTGGGCTGCTTCGATGAGTCGGTTGGTAAAGCGATAGACATGGTGGTTGTCGAGAAGCTTCTAAGTCAACGAGTGACTTGAAAGAAAGACTAAAATTCTGCGTTAGCATCTAACACCTCTTAAGTAAGTATTTGTCGCGAATCGTGACATGATATTCCAAATCGAATAAGTCGATGAAAGCAAAAGTCCTCTACGAAGGAGCGATTGATTGTATATTCACAACTTGAATGTTTAATCTGCCTTGATTCGCTTTCGAGTTACTCATGCCTGCCCCACGGGTTTAAATTGTGGTATGTTTTCTGAATGAACTTGCTTGGACTTGGATCTCGGTATTCGCAAGTAACAACGAGGAGATTTGTGGTAAATGTGCGCCAAACCAAAATTCCATAACACTTCCTCGCACCGAGACCACTGCGCCAAGATTCAGTGATGCTGTCTTGTTTTTTCATTAAGTTCTCGATTAATGTCAGCCTCGTAGCGTTATGATAGATAAAACAGGAACGATTGGAGGTTTGAAAATTGTTCTCATACGCTTTAGGATTTCATACGCTGTAATAATCGTCGATTCTCTTGATCCGCTTGGTTCTAAAGCAAGCGTAAGTGTAGCGAGTAAATCGTTGAATCGATTGTCACTTTGACTCGCAAACACGTGGTGTGCTCCTAATCGCAACAAATTCGAATTCGGTTCATTTTTCAATAACGCTCGCAGCAAAGGTGGCCAGGCTTTCATTTGAAATTGTAGTAAGCCTTCGGCTGCCAACCATGCCACATCGGGGTTACTGTCATGGAGTGCTCTCACGAGAGGTCTGATCGATCGGGTATCATTAATCGCACCAAGTGCCTTTGACGATTCCCAACGAACTTGATCCGATTTAGAACATAGCAGTGCTCTTATAAGTGGAGAGACTGCCGGTTTGCCAAGCGTGATCAAAGATTCTCTGGCGTGCTCACGAAGCATACCATCATCGCTTGTCAACGATTTCATCAGCGATCTTACCTGCGTTCGTATCGATGGTTTCTCATTCATGATTTCGCTTTCCATGTTAACAAAATACATTTCACATGACTTAGTCGTATGACATATCTCGCAAATTGACGCCATTTCTCGCGATTAATGAGTATTGGCGGTTTGAACCGAGTACTGTCACTTGAAAGTTAAGCACGATTGACTATGTATGTGATACGTACTAATCGAGAAACTCGTTCATCAGTAATCACTTTAGCGCTGTTATGAATAATAGATGCTGAGTGCTTTTCTGCTTCTTATGATTTGGATATCAATTACTGTCATAAAAATTCCTTACACACTTTTAGTCAGTCATCGAGCCAAAATTGAAGCAGATCATCGAGGGAGCAGACTACAACTTGTTCAGGTTGTTGAGACTTCCCCGTTACTATTCCTTACCCCTGAGCCAACGATTTCGCCCTTTACCTGAAGTGATATGTAAATGAACTATCTGAGTCGAGCTTCGTTTGATTTTCTTGTGTATAAATCGAGCAGTTCTTGCAGAATGACAACCCAAAGGGTATTTTCGCTTGATGATTAGGTCGCAAAAACTCATTTCTGGGATAATCTTGTTCCTCGCCGTACTGTTCTTCGGTACGACGTTTGATTATTGTGTTGTCGTCGACGACACCCACGACCACCATGAGTGCTTTTGTATCTGTCATTCGGAGTTGCACACTTCCAAGTCAATCACGATCAACACCCCTACATTTACCGATCGCGATTTCTATCACTCCATCCTGCATACTTCACAAGCTCTCCATCAGGATATTTATCGACCTCCGATAGCTGCGTAATCGATTGTTTCATTAGACAGTTGGATTACTGCAACATTTTTGAGGTCAATCATGGTGAAAATACTTTCACTATGGGTGTTGTTGTGTATGCTCGCCTTGATGCCTTCCGGTGTTCGGGCGGTTGAGCAACTATCCCTTAGTGATGCGATATCAATCGCATTAACTAAAAATCCAGAAGTGATTCGTGCAAACCGCGAGATCGACGCATCGCGCGGACGATTCTGGCAAGGAATCTCGTTACCGCCAACTACCGTATCCGTTGCATACGAAAATGTCCCGGTAGGAGAAAAAGCGAAGCACTACCGCGAACGTGTCGTTGAAATCGAACAATCGTTCGATTTCCCGACCACTTATGGGTTACGGGGTAAGTCGCTTGCCGCTGAGACGAAAGTTGCTAATGCATCTTTTACGAACGTGCAACAGACGATTATTCAGCAAGTAAAAATCGCATACTACACCGCGGTGGCGTTGCGCAGCAAAATGGAGTTAGCCGAAGAAAACCGGAAAATAGCCGAGGATTTTTCCCGCAAAGCCGATTCGCGGTTTACTCACGGCGAAAGTACCCGCCTCGAAAAACTCACGGCAACGGTACAATACACTCAAGCTCAGAATGATGTCGTAATTGCCCGCAACCGGTTCCAAATGGCAATGGGAGATCTTCTCTATTCGCTGGGGCGGGATCGTTACGATGTAAGTACATCCATCGTACTGACCGACAGTCTTGTATATCAACCACATTTCGCTAAAATGGATTCGCTGTTCCAAAGTGCACGACAATCCAATCCCGAGCTTCGCGCCAATTCGTTCAGAGTGAAAAGCGCAGCCATGAATCGCGCGTTGGCGTGGTCGAGTCTGTTGCCATCCCTGAGTCTTGGCTACAATCGCGTTACAACATCCAACGAAGAGTCGAGTTATGGAGTCATCTTCGGGATGTCGGTTCCACTCTGGTTTATGTTCGATCAACGCGGACAAATCCAAGAAGCTACAGCGAATCTACGCAAAACCGAATCAGACCTAACAACCGTTGAGAATTTAGTCAGATTAGAAGTTCAGAACGCATTTCTCGAGTTGAACACGCAGGAACAGCAGGTATTGCTTTACCAATCCGATTTACTTCCTCAGGCGAAGGAAGTGTATCGCGTCGCTTCCTCCAGTTTTGAAACCGGTGAAATCAGTTACATCGAATATCTGCAAGCAAAGCAATCGCTGATTGCGATGGAATCAGAATACATCGATGCATTACTAAGCGTCAAATCTGCAATGGCAAAACTTGAGAAAGCTGTCGGCAAGGAGTTACACCCATGATATACATGAAACGGTTCGGCGAAATTAGTGCGGTTCAGCGGTTTTTACTCGTTTTAGTAATTCTATTCGCTTTATTGGCTGTCGGTATGGTGGGATGCACAAGTAAAACCAAAGAAGTCGATTCGCATTCGGAACACTCGGAAGAAGAGGGCGAACATCAAACACCGACAGTATCGCTTACCCGCGAGGCAATACAAACGATTGGTCTAACGACGATTGCGGCGGAGGAAAAAGTCGTATCCGGTACACTTACGGCGGCGGCTAAATTAGTTCCCAATCAGGATTACGAAGCGCAAGTCGGGTCGCTGGTGCAGGGGCGAGTTCACAAAGTACTCGTGAGTGTCGGGGATCAGGTTAAGCAAGGACAGGTTCTAATGCAGATTGAGAGCATGGAAATCGGAACCTTGCTTTCCGAGTTTATGAAAGCCAAGGCTGAACTGAAGTTCACTGACGCCAATCGCAAACGGCAGAAAAGTCTCCTTGAAGACAATGCCGGTTCTCAGAAGTCGCTGTGGGAAGCGCAGACCGCCTATGAAAAAGCGCTTGCCGACTATTCAGCGGTAGAAAAGCGAATTCATTCAATCGGACTCTCTGTATCCGATATGCAAGATTCGGGTACAGCAGTTGATGTGGGTCGTGCAGTCGATAATGGTCTACTTCCCATTAAAGCGCCGATTTCGGGAACGGTAATCGAACGTACCGTTGTCATCGGTCAAATGGTGGATGCATCGAGTACGGCGTTTCGTATCGTCAACACCAGTACCCTCTGGGCAGACGGGCATATTTATGAAAGCGATGCACAACGGTTGGTCGGAAAGCCTGAAATCACGTTGACAGTATCGGCAATTCCCGGTGAACGATTTCGCGGTAAAGTGATTTTTATATCACCGGTAGTCGATGAACATACCCGAACCATTACCGTGCGCGCATCAATTCCGAATGCTTCCGGTCGTTTGAAGCCGCAAATGTTCGGCGAACTCCATCTTCCGATGGACGGAACTTCCAAGGGAATCGTGGTACCAGCAGAGTCGGTCGTGAAGGATAATACTGTCAATTTTGTTTTCGTTGCGATGAACGATACCACGTTTGAGCGCCGTGAGATTCAACTGGGTGTCGCATTCGACAATCAGATCGAAGTGAAGCAGGGATTGGCAGTTGGCGACCGCGTGGTAGTAAAAGGAATATTCGAACTAAAATCGGAGTTTAACCGCGACGCAATCGTGGGAGATCACAACCATGATTGAAAAAATTGTTTCTGTGACATTGAAACACCGTGCACTGGTGCTTTTCATCGTCGCTTTGTTGGTCGCGTTAGGAGTTTACTCATACACGACATTGCCTATCGACGCGTTTCCTGACGTATCGAATGTGCAGGTGGAAGTCATTAGTACCGCCCCCAGTCTTTCTGCACTGGAGGTGGAACGATTCGTTACCTATCCAATTGAAATGGCGATGCGGGGAATCCCGAAAGTCGTGCAAATGAGATCGGTAACGAAGTTCGGTTTATCGGTAGTAACCATTGTGTTTCAAGACGACGCCGACCTCTATTTTGTCCGCCAACTTGTTTTTGAGCGGTTGGCAGAGGCAAAAACCAGTTTGCCAGACGGGGTTGAGGTCGAAATGGGACCTGTTGCGACGGCAATGGGTGAAATCTACCAATACACATTAGATGGCAATGTACCGAGCGATTCCGTCGAACTGAAGAAGTACTTAACAGATATGCGAACGTTGCAGGAGTGGGTGATCGCGCCATTGCTGAAGAGCGTTCCCGGTATCAGCGAAATTAACTCGTTTGGGGGATACTTCAAACAGTATCAGATTATCGTCCAACCGGAAAAGTTGTTGGGATACAACTTAACGCTGGACGACGTCTATCACGCCGTCGCAGAAAACAACCAGAATGTCGGCGGTAACATTCTTGACCGGAATTCCGAACAATACATCGTGCGCGGTGTTGGTCTTTTAAAATCGGAAGAGGATATCCAAAATATCGTTGTAAAGTCGGTACACGGAACTCCCGTTTTTATCCGCGACGTCGCGACCGTCACCATCGGAGAAGCGGTCAGGCAAGGTGCCGCTTTGATCGATGGCAAACGGGAAGTAGTTGGCGGCATCGTGATGATGTTGAATGGGGAAAATAGTCGCGAGGTAGTGGAACGCGTAAAAGCGAAAGTGAAGGAGATCAACGAGAATAACGTTCTTCCTGCCGGCATCAAACTTGTACCGTTTTACGACCGCGCCGATATCGTTGCCAACAGTGTGAATACAGTGCGAAAAGCGCTCTTGGAAGGGGCAATCTTTGTCGTCATTGTACTATACATTGCATTGCGCAGTTTTCGAGGTGCAATCGTGGTATTGCTATCGCTTCCGCTTTCGTTGCTCCTAACATTCATCGTTATGAAGTACACCGGTATCCACGCAAATCTGATGTCGATGGGTGGACTCGCAATCTCAGTCGGTATGATCATGGATTCCGCTATCATTCAAGTCGAAAACGTTCAGCGTTTATTAGGAAAATTGACATCGAATGAGCATAAGTTCTCGACGGTGTTAAATGGAGTGATGCAAATCCGCAAACCAAGCATCTTCGGAGAGCTGATTATCGCTATCACGTTTATCCCGATTCTTGCGCTGGAGGGAATGGAAGGGAAGATGTTTGCCCCGCTCGCATTGACGGTTGCAATAGCCCTGCTCTCTTCCCTATTCGTATCGATCTTCATTATCCCGACACTGTGCGCTACGTTCCTAAAATTGGGCGAGGAAAAAGAGAGCAAGGTAATACACGCAACACGTATGGGTTACTCACGATTACTCGATTGGTCGATGAAGCGGAAAGGAATCGTTATCACTTCGGCGGTTGCTATGTTGATTGCAGCACTGTCGGTCATACCGTTTCTGGGTACCGAGTTTATTCCGGTAATGGATGAAGGGGCGTTCGATATGGACGTGCAACTCCTGCCCGGTGTATCGTTGGATAAATCGTTAGAGATAAACAATCTCATCGATGCGAAGTTGATGCGTTTCCCCGAATTGACTAAGGTCGTTTCCCGTACCGGTCAAACCGGCATTGCACTCGAAGCCCGCGGTGTCGATAAAACCGGCAAAGTGGGTAACTTAAAACCGCGTTCGGAATGGCAGACAACGTCTGACCGTGACGAGTTGATTGATTCGATGAGAAGCGCTTTAGCAGGGATACCCGGAATCACTTTCAGCTTTAGTCAACCGATTCAGTGCCGGATCGACGAATTGGTGGCGGGAACCCGCGCGCAGTTGATTATCAAGTTGTTTGGCGAGAATATGGATGTTCTCAAAACGAAAGCCGACGAGATAAGCCGAATTGTCAGAGAAATCCGAGGAACTGCGGATCTTGTCGTGGAGCGAATCGCCGGACAACCCTATCTCTCGATCGAAATCGATCGTAAGAAAATTGCCCGCCATGGACTCAATATCAGCGATGTACAAAAGGTTATTGAGATTGCGATTGGTGGTAAATCAGCGACGCAATTCTACGAAGAGAATCGCTCGTTCGATGTGATGGTTCGGTACCCGCTGGCAAGCCGAAACTCGGTCGAAACGATAGGTAATACCCTGATTCCATCCGAGCAAGGCTACAATGTACCGCTTAACCAGTTGGCAGACATCGCCATCGTCGATGGCCCGGTGCAGGTCAGCCGCGAGGATGGTCTCCGGCGTATCGGAATCGAGATCAACATCAATGATCGCGACATCGGCAGTTATGTCGCTGAAGCAAAAGCTGCAATTAAATCTAAGGTCGAGTTACCAGCCGGGTACTATACAACTTGGGGCGGTCAATTTGAGAATCAACAACGGGCAATGAACAAACTGATGGTTATCGGGCCGGCTGCGATTGGATTGATTCTGTTACTGCTGTTTATCACATTCCGGTCGATTCGACTCTCGCTGTTGGTACTCACGAATTTGCCGTTTGCGCTTATCGGTGGCGTTTTCGCGCTCTACTTATCCGGTTTGTACTTATCGGTACCGGCGTCGGTCGGATTCGTTGTACTGTTTGGCGTCGCTGTATTGAATGGAGTGGTTCTCGTTACGTACATCTCCCAACTCCGGCAGGATGGCATGTCGCTGCAGGAAGCGGTCGTTAAGGGTAGCAATGACCGGTTGCGTCCGGTTCTGATGACAGCAGCTATTGCAATCATCAGTTTAATTCCCATGCTATATGCAACGGGACCCGGTTCCGAAGTACAGCGACCTCTGGCAACAGTAGTTGTGGGAGGATTACTGACTTCAACTTTCCTGACACTCATTGTACTGCCGATTCTTTATCGATGGTTTGAGGGTAAGGTTTCTTAGCAATGGAAATTCTTTACAGATTGTTGAACAAGTTTCGTCTTAATGCGGCTGCGAGATGGTGATCCGTCGAAATCCGCTCAGTTCTTGAGCAGATATTTGAATAATAATGACCCTCGAAGAGCAGTCTTCGAGGGTCTGCTCGAAGAACTCACGACTGTTTGATACAACTTTTGGTAAATACACTTGGGCACGCGGTTTTTGAATGGTTACCTTCTATAAGGCGTGACCGTCAGAGTTTCACACGGGAGTATGAATATTGCACTGTAACTCACTGATTCGCTGTTAAACAGAATTTGCTTGGTTAACAGGAAGTTTACAAATGTATGATCCTACGACACGTGTGTGTACACAGCAGAATTGAGTAAAACGCCCAGTCTCTTTGAAAATGGAGTTCAAATGTGTCGTTTTTGTTTCATCGTGGCAATGGTGTTACTTACCGCTTCAAGTTCATTCGGACAACTAACCGTCACCGCAATTTCTCCAGCAAGTGACGCAGTCAATGTGACCACTACATCGATTGACATCACATTTTCCGCTCCGCTTGACACGACCTACCGTACACCGGATAACATACCCGTAGGAATAATGTTTCTGATTGGTGAGGTAGGTGAAGAGGGACCAACGCTACCGACAAGTTGGAGTTTTAGCCCGGATTTACGAACGATCCACTTCCCTATCACCTTGACTCAGCACACGTTTGTAAATATTGTGATCTTCAATGCGAGGTCACAGACTGGGCAGATGATGAGCAGGCCATTCGTATCGAACTTTACGAGCTGGTCGAGTTATGGTACTCTTTCAATTTCTGGAAACGTTGTTTTTCCCGGTCATACAGCATACAATTCGGTTGTACTTGTCTTTACCCGGGGGACACAAGGTTACGCTATATATCGTGTAGCGCTCTGCAATTCCGGATTAACCACATTTACTGTAAATTCGCTTCGTGGACAACAAGACTATTTTATTGTCGCAGTTAACGATTACAATTGTGATGGACAGCTTGGTCAGACAGACCCAACGGGATGGTGCGACACGAATGGTGACTACGAAGCTGATCCGATCGCAGTTGACAATAGTAACATCTCGAACATCACAATTTCAATACACCAAAGACTCTCTTTCACGGTTTTAGAGCGTTTAAGTTCCGTGCGAACAGCAATGGCGACGGTTGATTCCAATGCGACGATCAGAGGAATTTGGGGTGGAGAAGATATACAGCACGCTACCGGACGATGCACAGAGTGGCAATACAACTGCTATTCACCAAGATATAATATGATGTTCTGTGTTCGCGCGGAATCCTATCGGTGTACAATTGATACAACAGATCACACGAACCAAGGTGGAAATCCGAACTATTCGTTGTCTACAAACTGCATCGATTCTGATAGTGCATTTCGGGTAGCTGAACGAGCAGGTGGGGCATGGGTTCGAACTCAATACCCAATTTCTGACGTTGTAATCGCTTCAGGTGCAAATGACCCCGCTCCGCATCAATTTAATTACCATGTATGTTATAATGATAACTCAAGCCAATTTAATAACTATTTTCAAGTAAATGTCGACATGTTTACCGGACAAGTTGCCGATACAATCTGGAGTCGAGGGGTTTCGGTGAGGTTGGATGAGGCGGTTCCAACTATGTTCTCGTTTGGGTCAGTTTATCCTAATCCCTTCAACTCTTCAACCACGATTTCCTATGCAATTCCAAAATCGAGCAATGTCGAGTTAAAGCTATTCGATCTTACAGGACGGGAAGTGAGAACGATATATTCAAATCAGAATCAAGCGTCAGGTTCGTATCGATTATCATTTGATGGAAAAGAGTTAGCCACTGGTACTTATTTTATACGCTTGCAAGCAGGTAGGCAAGCACAGTTTCAGAAGATTGTTCTTCTGAAGTAGCGGACTTGCTATTGAACAGAATTCACAGAATTAGCCGAATGCAAGTACCGTCTCTAACAAGAAAGGTGTTAAACATGAGAAGGCGCAACGAGATTTTTCACCAGGAAAGAAATGCCCTCGTTTGTTTGCTGCATTGTTCCATTGTTGTACTCATTTCAATGTTTATCCCACTTACTTCGAATGCCCAAAGCTGGAATCACCAGAACCCATTACCTACCGGAAATGACCTGATGTCGGTAAAGTTCGTTGACTCAACATCTGGATGGGCAGTGGGTAGAGTTGGTACAATAATCCATACTACAGATGGCGGTACTACTTGGTCAAGTCAAACAAACGGTACATCGAGTCACTTGAATGGGGTATACTTTTCTGATTTGAATTTCGGTTGGGCAGTGGGTGATTCTGGTATCATCATCCATACTTCGGATGGCGGTGCGAGTTGGACGCGTCAAACAAGTGGAACGACGAGACACTTGTATGGGGTGTCTTTCATCGATACAAATACCGGTTGGGCAATTGGTCAGGTCGGTACCATCGTCCATACAACCAATGGCGGTGCAACTTGGACGAGTCAAACGAGTGGGACGACGAATTTCCTTCGGAGTAGTTGGTTTACCGATGCCAATAACGGCTGGGCAGTGGGTGATGCTGGCACGATCGTCCGTACTACGAATGGCGGTGCGACTTGGACGACTCAAACGAGTGGGACGACAAGACATCTATATAAGGTTTGCTTTTCAGATGCCAATTCTGGTTGGGCAGTTGGTGCGAATGGCACCATCATTCATACTACTAATGGTGGAACGAATTGGACAATTCAAACGAGCGGATCTACAAGTCATCTATATGGAGTTTCTTTTACCGATGCCAATGTCGGTTGGGCAGTGGGTGTAAACGGCATCATCGTTCATACAACAAATGGCGGATCTAATTGGACAACTCAAACGAGTCTGACTTCAAATTTCCTTCGAGATGTTTGCTTTTCCAATGCCAATACCGGATGGGCAGTGGGTCACAATGGAACTATCGTCCATACAACGAATGGTGGCACCAACTGGACAAGTCAGAATCGGGGGATAACGAAATCTCTACGGGGAGTATTCTTTACCAATGCGGATAATGGTTGGGCGGTGGGTGATTCAGGCACCATAGTGCATACTACAAATGGTGGGACGTCTTGGACAAGTCAAAATAGTGGAACTGTGAATGAACTTCGCGGGGTTTTCTTTACCGATGCCTTTATTGGTTGGGCTTTAAATGGGATTACCATCGTTCATACGACGAATGGCGGTATCAATTGGACGAGTCAAAATAGCGGTACAACGAGCGCCCTTTATGCGGTTTACTTCATAAATGCCAATGCCGGTTGGGCAGTAGGTGAAGGTGGTATCATCGTCCATACAACGAACAGTGGTGCTACTTGGACAAGTCAACCGAGAGTAACGAACAATCCCCTTTGGGGAGTTTACTTTGTCGATGCCAATATCGGTTGGGCTGTGGGAAGTGGTACCATCGTTCATACTACGAATGGTGGTACGAGTTGGACGAGTCAAACCAGTGGGACAACAAATTCACTTTCGGGGGTTTGCTTTACCGATGCCAATTCCGGTTGGGCGGTCGGAGGGTCTGGAACAATCATTCATACTACGAATGGCGGTATCAATTGGACGAGTCAAAATAGCGGTACTACGAATGCCCTTAATGCAGTTTACTTCATAAATGCCAATACCGGTTGGGTAGTCTGTTTTTCTGGCGCGATCATGCATACCACCAATGGCGGGGTAGACTGGACGAGACAAACAAGTGTGACTGAGAATTGGTTAGCGGGAGTATTTTTCACCGATGCAAACAATGGATGGGCGGTCGGTGAAGGAGGTGTAATTCTTCATTACACCGGCAGTACGTGGGTTCCCGAACCGCATCAAGCAGTGTTGCCGACAGAACTCCTGCTGTATCCAACGTATCCCAATCCATTCAACTCTTCAACCACAATATCCTATTCAATTCCAAGAGCGAGCAATGTCGAGTTGAAACTCTTCGATCTTACGGGACGGGAAGTGAGAACGTTATATTCAAATCAGAATCAAGCGTCCGGTTCGTATCGATTATCATTTGATGGAAAAGAGTTAGCCACTGGTACCTACTTCATGCGCTTACATGCGGGTAAACAGGCACAGTTTCAGAAGATCGTTCTTCTTAAGTAGTATCATCGAATGTGCTTATCAATTAAACCCCCGAAGGTACTCCCCTCGGGGGTTTGCACACTTGCTATCTTTGTAGAAATCCTTCTTGTTATAGAATGGGTTCTTCGGTACTGCTCATTGGTATAGCCTCATACAACCCCTTGATGCGACCCAGTAAACCAGTCAAAGCCCCCTTATAACGGATTTCGACCGGAACTTCATCAATCTGAATTTCAGGTGGAGTTTGTATCATCGTTTCCTCAACAACCGCCCTTTATCTTCTTTTCAGTCTTTGCAGCCTTGACGGGCTTGTTTTTGTTGTCGGCAATCATTTTCGTAATGGTCAACCGCGCTTGGTCGTGAAAACGGTTGACATCATGATCCCATCTTGAGCCAGTCAACTGCACCTGTGACGGGTCGAAAATGGTTTTCTGAAAGTTCGGCAGACCCCCATCGAGGATAGCGATATTTTCAAACCCAAGCTTTTGCAATAGTAGCGCTGCAACTTGTTCTTCCTGCACGGTATTACCGACAATCACCTTCCGTACATGACGTTGCGAGAATAGCTGTATCCACTCCTTGTTGAAGAAATCATTCGTGAGTATGTTCAATGAGTTCGGAAGCGCTAAATTGTTGTATTCACTGGCTTGGCGAACATCGATGATTCGAAAATTCGGCTCATGATCGATGATTCTGAATGCGAGTTCATCTATCGGCATGATTACTACGGGATGTGCTGCGACGTAACCAGGATCGGATACGGATGATAGAAAATGTGTTTTGCGATCTGGAGTTACCAATAACACAACAGCCAGTACGACAGCAAATGCTCCTGCCGCATAATGAAGACGCTTGGGATACGTGAATGCTGGTGATGCTGCATTTATCTTCTTCTCAATCATAGTTGTTGCGAAAAAAGCGCCAACTGCCATGACGATAAGCAGAAAAGCAAACAACCCCTGTGAGATTCCGATCGAATCAAAAACTTTTATTGCGCCTAATGACGTAGAGTCGTTGAACGAGTTGTATAGCGGATACAGCTCACCAAACAAGAACACACCCAAAACGCCTCCGCCAACGAAGAACATGGCATCCACTTTTCCAATCGACATCGCACAGATACTGGTGCCGGGACAGTATCCACCCAAGAGAAAACCAACTCCCATGAAAACACCGCCGACGATTGCGGGAGCTACCCAAGTT